>JALNYY010000165.1 GCA_023229605.1 Methylobacter sp. | reverse complement strand
TGCGCGCGCTCAAACAGTTCGCAGGCGGTCGTCAGTGAGCCATGGCGGTATGCTTCCCAAGCCCGGCTTATAAGTGCATCGCCTTCTTCCGGTAGATCCTTGTCCATGGCTTTATTTAGGCGGGCCAACCGAGAGAGTTCGGCTTCCCTAGGAAAAAGTTCGGTCATGCGCCGGGACACTACCGGCAGCTTGTCTTGCCGTGCTTGCAGCAGATGGGTTTGGAACTGCGGTTGGTTTATGGATTCCGGTAGCTCAGGGTTGATGGTGTACACGACTTCTTCCTTGTCTGTTTCCAAGTAAAGCACGCCGGCAGTCCAAAACCCAACCGATTTCAGGCTGGGTACCAGGGCTTCAAGCTCATCGCTGTGGAGCGATTTGCCGATCCGGATGGCATAGCTGTCCCCTTCTTTGACAATGCGGCTCCTAAAAGTGACCAGCCTGCTGAAAGAGCCCACCGATTTTTCCAAGGTGGCCAAGTCACTTTCCTGCGCGATTTGCAAGGTGTAGAAGTAAAGGGGAGCGGTCAGTTGCGCCGGGGGTAGGACGAATGGCGGCGGGTTTGCAACGGAAAGCGCCGTCCAGCCCAGCAGCATGAAAGCGCCGGTTAGCAACCCGGGGCGCATAGTCCGGCCTGGAACCAATTAGTCAACACCGGCAAGCAGGTAGAGGACGTGGGAATAATAGGCGTCGGGTTCGTTTTGTAAGCGTCGTCCGGCTTCTTGTTTAAGGCGGGTTGCCAGATCTGTGTTGCCAAGTTGCTCCGCCGCGCGGGCAAAAATGGCATAAAAACCGGCCGGGGCAGCCTCGCTGGCGGTTTTATCTTTGGTCAAATCGAACCATTCCGGGATACTGCCGTGTTTTTGGTAATAATCAAGGGTGGTTTTCACCCCGTCAGGCTGGGGCAGTTTTGCCCAGGCCAGATATAAAAGCACCCGGATGGCTTCATAGCTAAAGAGCGGGCTCTTGGCCTGGTAAATTTTTATGTCGCCGTTTGGTTCGGCGAGCACCCAATCTGCCGGTAATTGGTTCGGGTTTTTGTCGGCTTCGTCCAGCAAGTGCAAGGCGTCCAGGCTGATTTTCTCCCAAAAACGGCGGTCGTCAAGGTCGGTGAAGGCTTGGTAGGCAGTAAGGAGCTGGTAAGAAGGGTTCAGCACCAAGCCTTTGTTATCGGCAAAACCGTAGTAGCCGGAAAGCAGGTAAGTACGGTTGTTCTGGTTTACCGCCAGATGGGTGCGTAAGCTTTGCACGATTACGGCGGCCCGTTGGGTATATTCTTTTTGGTCCCATTTCTGTCCGGCGCGGATCAGCGCGTAGGCGATCAAAACATCGCCGTCCGTAGCGTTGTTGTAGTCGATGGCGTTCCATTCGTCGTTTGGCCGTTTGCCCCACCCCCAGGCGCTGAGCCCATCGCGGCGCACTTGCAAATTGTCGGTAGTCCATTGCAGCAATTTGTCGAATAGGGCTTTGTCCTGAAAATGCACGGCCAGCAACATGCCGTAGCCCTGTCCTTCGGAATGGCTCATGGCGTTCTGGATTGGGTCGATCACCCGTCCGTCGCCGCTGATGAAATGTGCCACAAAATATTTCCACTCTTCCGCTTCGGATGGAGGGGCGGCGGCCAAGGGCTGCTGACCGAATGTAAGCAGGCAGAGCAGGAATGGGACAAATAGGCGAAGCCGGATACCGTGGCGGTGCCGGGTCAAAATGCGCGGGATAGGGTTGTTTCCCAAAAACTTATTCAGATGCATTGTGGGTAAGCCTCTTCTTTCTCAATCGTCTCAGGATAACATAAGTGATAGCGGAAATGGCCAACAGTACGGCGATAAGCAGAAGCCAATATAGCCAAGGGTTGGACGACAAATAGTAATTGAAAGCCGATATTTCGCCGCCCTCGCCGGTGACGAAACTGGTGCCTGCCCGCAGGGACGTGACTTTGAAGCCTGCCCCATCACCGAATTTGATTTGTTTGAATTTATCAACGATATAATCCACGAACACCAAGTCGCCTTTCATGCCGTTTTGCACCTCGGGTTCAAGGATGGCACGGCCTAGACGTTCAATACCTTCATCGCTGTAAGCTGTGAACAGGGTTGCCGTGCGCCCCGCCTTAAAGGGCGACGCAAATTGCATGACGATGCCTTTGTCGCTGTTCAGGTTGCTGGTTTGCCGGCTCCAGGACATGGAGGCCTGGGCATCCCAGTCTTGATAAAGGGGGTAAGGCACCTTGCTGGTCTTGCCTAACTTAAGTGGGGCGTTTTCGTAATATTCAGCCGGGACTGTGTCCATTTTGCCGACTAGAATGATCTCCTTATCCCATTTCTCGGTAGGATCGATGCCCACCTTAATCCCGAATAACGGATAACCGTTTTTCTGGGTAATCATGCTGATGATGTTAAGTGCGGCCGTGGCGTTGGCTTGGTTGGCTTCGCTCAAGATAATCTCGGTTTCGTAGCCATCCGGCCAGCGTGTGTAAGGAAAGCCGTTGAGCGGCAACAGGTCGAGCCTGGGCAGCTCAATACGGTGGGGCATTGGTGGGAATTCCAAGTGCGACGAATCGAACAGGGTCAGTTGCAGGTTGCCGGTTTGCAGGAAATGGCATTTCTCACCGTACAACGGCGTCATTTGGGGGTGGAAGGTAAGCACATTGGTACCGGGCTTGAACAGGAAGGTGGGGATGCCGACACGGTATCCGGTGATGACGCCGCCATTTTGGTTGTCCAGGCGGGCGGTCGAAACAAACTGGCCGTTGAGCAAAATATTCAGCACCGAATCGGTCTTCATGCCTGCGCCATAGGAAAAATCCAGTGATATGGTGGCGTTCTGGTTGGGTTTGATAAAAAAGTCGGGCGGCAGGCGGAAAATGATGTTTTCCGGGCTTGGGTTCAGGCCATTGAACGTGTGGCTAGCGTAGTCCAGTTTTTTAAACGGGTAGTTTTCGTCGGTCACCAACATCTGCTTGCCTTCGTAAAGGCTGATTTCGGGCAGGACAAATTCGCTGACTTCCATCTCATCGCCGTCGGGGAAAGGGATGGACATGATGCTCATGGTTTCCGCCGCCAGTTTGATTTCGTCGGCATCACGTCCGGTGACAACCAGCAACACATGGCGGTCATCGGAGACTAGGCTTCCGTCATCCTGTTTGACAGGAAGGTGCAGGACTTTAAGCATCGGTTTTTCGACGTGCATGTTCACGCCAATGGTTTTCAAAAAACCTTCTACGAAATTTTTTTCGCCCACCAGGATATTGTCGACCCCTGCTTGTACCTGATTCGACAGTGAAAACACCGTCTTACGGTAATCAAAGCGTTCGGCCGCGCCGGAGGCCACGACGCCTGCCGATGTCATCGCGTCTTCGGTGAGTTTGTCGGTGATTAAGTGCAGGTGGGCTTCAGGTATGGTTACGGGGTCGAAGATCAACCCGGCCAGCGCAGAAAGTTTCAGGGGAACGGGATCCAGTTCGTATTCGAAGGAAATCAGAGCATCTTCCAGCTTCAGAGTCGTCCACAGTTCAGGCGCGCAGGGCGTCTCGCAATTCAGGGTGTAGTGTTGGTTTACCCTGAAGTTCAAGGTGTTGTACCCTGAAGCCAGCATGGCTCCGGGTAGCTCCACCTCGGCGTAGCCGTTGGGCGCCAGGGGATCGAGTTTAAGCTGTGCCAAAGGGTTTCCGTTAAGCGAAACAACCAGTTGAGAGTTTTGTTTCAGCAGTGCCGAGGAATTGATGTAGCCGAAGCGCAACACCGCCCTTTTGATAGTCCAGCGTTTTGGGACAGGTATTTCCAAGTTGAATTCGCCGGAAATGCAGCTCAGGTTGACCGCCTTAAAGATGGGGGCGATTTTGTAAAGGGGGAGGGTCAATTCATCTGAGCGTGCAACCGAGCCAAGCATGAAGGACATAAGGACTGCGAGAAAAAGAAGTTTGGTTGGGAATAAATAAGGCATTGTGGTGGTTTTTCACCCGGCGGTAGCATTTGGGTTTGTTGTAAATTAAGTTGTTTAGTTGTCTCAACGCTCAAGTTTTGGCGTTTATTTTTCTATTGGCTTAACCGGATTTTGTATGTTAATCATGATTATAGCGTTTGCACATCAAATTATGGTTTTTGAGCCCCCTCATCCTAACCCTCCCGGCAATTGCTCTTGCGCCGCCTTACTACTTACGTCCCTGTAGGCATCCGGCAAGGGCGGGAATAAGGTGCCGAAATTTGACGTACGGATGAGTATATCTGAAGTGGCAATACACTACTTAATTCAAATTTTTATTACACAGGCCAAGGACGGGGTGCGTCCAACATCAATAGTCAAAAAAACAGGCGTCAAAATCTCAGCTAAATAGTAATTCCCAATAAAATTGGGCACGTTATGGCAGAACGCTGTCAAAATAAAATCCTAAGCCTGCATAAAATATAACACAAAAGCGGATGACCGGATTGTATAAGTCAGTCGCGTATTGGCTGGGGGCATCTACCCTATAGCTGTTCCGGTTTGTATTCGATACAGTTTCGTTGTTACTTATGATGTTATGCATGGATGGTATTTCTCCCGTTTGCCGCGTCGAGCACCGGAGCTTTTATCGAGGAGCACAGAAAATAAGCGGCAATCGGGTCGCCTTTTCTTTGGTTACTTTCTTTTAGAAAGTAACTCGCTCTCTCGGGTGCGGGAACCCGATTCAATCAAGTGTCGCGCTAGCGACTCCTTAATGTTCAAGCGCTAGAAACTCGACTAACTGCGTAATATCAGTTAATTACCTAATCCGCCTCAGCGCAAAAAAAAGCCCATCATAAAGACGGGCTTTTTTAAATCTCCTCGGCAATTGCTCCTGCATTGCTCTACCTCCTGCATCCATGCAAGTCCTCACCTATTCCCTCTCCGGCAGGAGAGGGAATAGGTAGGATCAGTTTTTAGTTTTATCAACAATCTGGTTGGCTTTGATCCAAGGCATCATGCTGCGCAGTTTGGCACCGACAACTTCAATCGGATGCTCTGCATTCAAACGACGTTTGGCGGTCATTTCAGGATAGTTGGTCATGCCTTCCATGATGAATTGCTTGGCGTACTCGCCGTTTCTGATGTTTTTCAACGCTTCGCGCATCGCCCAACGGCTTTCTTCGTTGATGACTCTTGGGCCGGTGACGTATTCGCCGTACTCTGCATTGTTGGAGATCGAGTAGTTCATGTTGGCGATGCCGCCTTCAAACATTAAATCAACAATCAACTTTAATTCGTGCAGACATTCAAAGTAAGCCATTTCAGGCTCATAACCCGCTTCAACCAGGGTTTCAAAACCCATTTTTACGAGTTCAACCGCGCCGCCGCATAATACGGCTTGTTCGCCGAATAAATCGGTTTCACATTCGTCGCGGAACGTGGTTTCGATGATGCCTGAGCGACCGCCGCCAATGGCAGAGGCATACGATAAACAAATCGCTTTCGCTGTGCCTGAAGCATCTTGATGAACTGCGATTAAGTCAGGAACGCCGCCGCCGCGTACAAATTCAGAACGCACGGTGTGCCCCGGCGCTTTAGGCGCGATCATGATGACGTCCAAATCGGCGCGCGGCACGACTTGATTGAATAAAATTGAAAATCCATGGGCAAATGCTAATACGGAACCTTGTTTGATGTTCGGTTCAATTTCGTCTTTGTACAATTTTGATTGGAATTCATCAGGCGTCAAAATCATCACTATGTCCGCGCCGGCAACCGCTTGTGCAACAGGTTGTACGGTTAAACCATGTGCTTCAGCCTTAGCCACAGAAGGTGATCCTGCGCGCAAGCCCACGACAACTGAAACGCCTGAGTCTTTTAGATTAAGGGCGTGGGCATGGCCTTGCGATCCGTAACCGATAATGGCTACTTTTTTACCTTTGATGATTGAAAGATCGGCATCTTTGTCGTAATAAACTTGCATGATTTTTTCCTGTTTTTGGTGTTTTTAAAATTAATTAGGCGAAAGGCTAAAGCTTACAAATGCAGCCCTTTTTCGCCTCTCGATATACCTGTCGGCCCGGAACGAACGACTTCAATAATGCTGTCGCCATCAATAGCCGCAATAAACGCATCCAGTTTGCTGGAGGGGCCGGTCATTTCCACGACATAAGTAGCCGGCGTCACATCGATAATCTTGCCGCGAAATATATCCGCCATGCCTCTGATCTCTTCGCGCGTATGCTCAGTGGTCCTGATTTTGACCATCATCAGTTCCCGTTCGATATGAACGGATTCAGCCAAGTCGATCAGTTTAACCACGTCAATCAGTTTATTCAGCTGCTTGGTGATTTGCTCGATAATGTCGTCGCTGCCGCGCGTGACCAGGGTCATACGCGACAGGCTGGGGTCTTCCGTGGGCGCTACGGTCAGGGACTCGATATTGTAGCCGCGCGCGGAAAACAAGCCAGCCACCCGCGACAGCGCGCCGGATTCGTTTTCAATCAGGATAGAAATAATATGTCTCATTACGCCAACTCCCTGTCAGTCGATGTGCCGTCCGCGACTCTTAAGGTCATATCGTTATGTGCCTTGCCGGCTTCAATCATCGGGTAAACGTTTTCGGTTCGGTCGGTCAGGATGTCCAAGAACACCGTACGGTCTTTCATCGCGAACGCTTCTTCCAGCGCCGGCCTGACTTCCTCAGGCTTATCGATACGCATGCCGACATGGCCGTAAGCCTCCGCCAGTTTGACGAAGTCCGGGATGGTGTCCATGTATGAATGCGAGTAACGGCTTTCGTAGGTAAATTCCTGCCATTGGCGAACCATGCCCAAGTAGCTGTTATTCAGGTTGATGATTTTTACCGGCGCATTGTATTGCAGCGCGGTCGATAATTCCTGAATGCACATCTGGATGCTGCCGTCGCCGGTCACGCAAGCGACTTCGGAATCGGGAAACGCCAGTTTAACGCCGATGGCCGCAGGCAAGCCGAAACCCATCGTGCCCAAACCGCCCGAATTAATCCAATGCCGCGGTTTGTCGAACGGGTAATACTGGGCCGCCCACATTTGATGCTGACCGACATCCGAGGTGACATACGCCTCGCCTTTGGTGACTTCGTACAACTGCTCGATCACGTATTGCGGCTTGATCAGGCGGCTGTTGCGGTCGTATTCCATACATTTAACAGTTCGCCATTGTTCAATTTGGTTCCACCAGCTTTCCAAGGCTTTCTTCGACGGTTTCTTTTTGCTTTCCCTGATCATTTCCAGCATCTGCTCCAAGACCGGCTTGACTTCGCCGACAATGGGAATCGCCACCTTAACGGTTTTGGAAATGGACGCCGGATCAACATCGATATGGATAATCTGGGCGTGCGGACAAAACTCGTCCAGCTTGCCGGTAACCCGGTCGTCAAAACGCGCGCCGATGGCGATAATCACATCGCTGTCATGCATCGCCATGTTGGCTTCATAAGTGCCGTGCATCCCCAGCATGCCAACGAACTGTTTGTCGGTTGCAGGATAAGCGCCCAGCCCCATCAGGGTATTGGTAATCGGAAAGCCCAGCGTGTGAGCGAATTCGGTCAGTTCCTTGCTGGCTTCACCCAAAATCACGCCGCCGCCGGAATAAATGATCGGCTTCTGCGCGGTCAATAATAAATCCACGGCTTTTTTAATCTGCCCTTTATGGCCGGTAACCGCAGGGTTATAAGAACGGATAGACACTTTTTTGGGGTATTTATAAGGCACTTTGATCCGGGGATCGGTGATGTCTTTAGGCACGTCGACGACAACGGGGCCGGGGCGACCGGTTGTCGCCACATAAAATGCCTTCTTGATGGTTTCAGCCAGTTTGGTGACGTCTTTGACCAGGAAATTATGCTTCACGCACGGCCGGGTAATGCCGACCATATCGACTTCCTGGAATGCATCGCTGCCGATGACCGGCGACGGCACCTGGCCGGAAATAACCACCATCGGGATTGAATCCATATAAGCGGTGGCAATGCCGGTTACGGCGTTGGTAGCGCCAGGGCCTGAAGTGACCAGGACTACGCCCGGTTTGCCGGTCGCACGGGCATAGCCGTCCGCCGCATGGGTCGCGCCTTGTTCGTGCCGAACCAGGATGTGTTTGACATCATCCTGCTGAAAGATCGCATCGTATAAATGCAATACCGCTCCGCCGGGATAGCCAAAAATATATTCTACGCCTTCGTCCTTAAGACTCTGAACTACGATTTGTGCGCCGTTTAGCTCCACGCCAATACCCTCAAATAGACTTTCAAATTAAGCCGGCCATATGCATTTTTAAAAACTCAAAACCCAAATACCCGGTTTATTTTTAAAGAACGCCACATAAGCCGCTGCTGGTTGCCGCCTTATTCAGACGGCATAATATAAGCATTTTACTAGGTTTTTGGGCAACTTGTACACGCATCTCTTATCCTTTTTAATTCTTGCCTGAACGGTGACAATCAATTCTTGTTTACCCGTTAAAAAGGCGTTATCGGCGGATTTAAAGAAAAACTGTTTGATGCCGGTCTTGAGGCTGATAGGAGAGTCGCTTTCTTTTACAAATCCGCGCCTACACCGAAAATTCAATCTCATAACCGGCAAACTTGCGGATATTAATCACGCCGGTATCCAGCAATAAATATTGGCCTTTAATGCCGTGCAGCACCCCTGCTACTTCAGCATCCTTATCGAGAT
>JALNYY010000164.1 GCA_023229605.1 Methylobacter sp. | reverse complement strand
TGGGCGGATTGACTTTGGAAGAGGCGACTTACGAAGCCAGCCGCTGTTATTCCTGCGGCAATTGTTTCGAATGCGACGGCTGTTACGGCGCTTGCCCGGAAGGAGCCATTATCAAGCTCGGCAAAGGCAAATTCTACGAGGTGAATTATAACCTTTGCACAGGCTGCACTGCCTGCACCTTGCAGTGCCCGACTGCTGCAATCCACATGATTGATAAATAAGCTACGCTGCCAGGAAATTCACCATGACCAAACAAGTTACTATTGATGGCGGCGAAGCGGCCGCCTATGTTGCCTACAGAACCAATGAAGTCTGCGCAATTTACCCGATCACCCCTTCTTCATCGATGGCCGAGTTTTGCGACCAATGGACGACGGAACATAAAACCAATCTTTGGGGGGGCATCCCTACTATTGCCGAAATGCAAAGCGAAGGCGGCGCCGCCGGAGCCCTGCACGGCGCATTGCAAACCGGAGCTTTAGCCACAACGTTCACCGCATCCCAGGGATTGTTGTTGATGATCCCCAATATGTACAAAATTGCCGGCGAGCTGACCTCGACCGTCATCCATGTCGCCGCGCGTTCGTTGGCGACGCAGGGATTGTCGATTTTCGGCGACCATCAGGACGTGATGAGCGTACGGATGACCGGTTTTGCGTTGCTGGCCTCCTGCAATGTCCAGGAAGCCCACGATATGGCCTTGGTCGCGCAGGCCACTACCTTGAAAGCACGGATTCCGTTTTTGCATTTCTTCGACGGATTCAGGACTTCGCACGAAATCAACAAGATCACCCTGCTGGAAGACGATCAAATCAGGGCCATGATCGACGATGTGCTGGTGTTTGCGCACCGCGATCGGGCGTTAAATCCCGACAAGCCGATGATGCGGGGAACGGCGCAAAACCCGGATACGTATTTCCAGTCCCGCGAAAGCTCGAATATCTACTACGAGCGCACTGTCGACGTGTTCGATGAGGTGTTAAAACAGTTCGAGCAGGTCACAGGCCGAAGCTATAAAGCCTTTGAATACCACGGTTCCGAGACAGCCGAACGCATTATCATCATGATGGGCTCCGGTGTTGAAACAGCCGTTACCACAGCGGAAAAACTCAATCAGAAAGGCGAGAACGTCGGCGTGCTGAACGTGCGCCTTTATCGCCCGTTCAGCGCCAAGAACTTTCTGGCGGCGCTGCCTGAATCGGTGCGGCACATTGCGGTATTGGACAGAACCAAAGAGCCGGGCAGCAGCGGCGAACCGCTGTACAAAGACGTTATCACCGAGTTGAGCCAGGCTTTCGCCCACGGCCAGCTTAAAACCATGCCGCGCGTGATCGGCGGCCGTTACGGCCTGTCCAGCAAGGAATTTACGCCGTCGATGGTGGCCAGGATTTATCAGGAACTGCAAGCCGAACAGCCGAAAAACGGTTTTACGATCGGCATCATCGACGACGTGACGTTTACCAGTCTCGCGGTCACGGAATATATGGATATAGAGTCGGACAACGTCGTGCGGGCGATGTTTTACGGACTGGGTTCCGACGGTACGGTCGGCGCCAATAAAAACAGCATCAAAATTATCGGCAGCGAACCCCAGTATTTTGCGCAAGGGTATTTTGTTTACGATTCAAAGAAAGCCGGATCGCAAACCGTATCGCATTTGCGTTTCGGCCCGGAACCCATTAAAGCGCCTTACCTGATTGAATCGGCCAACTTTATCGCCTGCCACGACTTCAACTTTATCGAAACCACCGACATGCTGGAGCGCGCCAAACAGGGCGCAACCTTCCTGCTAAACAGCCCGTTCGATGCCGGGCAAATTTGGGCGCAACTGCCTGCGCGCGTGCAAAAGCAATTGCTGGATAAAAATATCCAGTTTTATGTGATCGATGCGGTCAAAGTCGCACGTCAAACCGGCATGGGTAGACGCATCAACACGGTCATGCAGACCTGTTTCTTCGCGTTGTCCGGCGTCATGCCGAAAGATGAGGCCATCAAGAAAATCAAGCAATACGCCGAGAAAACCTACGCCCGTAAAGGCCCTGAAGTCGTACAGCAGAACTTTGAGGCGATAGACCAGTCTCTGGCGCATTTGGAAAAAGTAACGCTGCCTATAACAGTTACGGCGCTTGCAGACACGGGCCTTGGAAAATTCGACAATGCGCCGCGCTTTGTGCAGGATGTGACCGCGCAAATGATCGCAGGCAAAGGCGACTGGATTCCGATCAGCTTCCTGCCTGTCGACGGTACTTACCCAACCGGCACCACGCAATGGGAAAAACGCAATATCGCCCAGGATATTCCTATCTGGGAATCCGACCTGTGCATTCAATGCGGCAACTGCTCGGCCGTTTGCCCGCATGCGGCCATTCGCGCCAAGTTCTACACAAAAGACCTTTTGGAGCAAGCGCCGGAAGGCTTTAAAACCGCTAATGTCACTTCGCGCGGCTTCCCCGACACCCGCTACACATTGCAGGTTTTCCCAGAAGATTGCACCGGCTGTAATTTGTGCGTAAAAGCCTGTCCGGCCGTGTCGGAAAAAGACGCAAGCATCAAAGCCATTAACATGACGCCCAAGGCTGAACACCTTGAAGTCGAGAAAAGGTCCGTGGCTTTCTTTGAGAGTTTGCCTTACAACGACCGCGCCCGTGTCGATTTCTCAAATATTCGCGGTGTGCAATTTCTGGAGCCGCTGTTCGAGTTCTCAAGCGCTTGTTCAGGCTGCGGCGAAACCCCGTACTTGAAAATGATCAGCCAGTTGTTCGGTGACCGCATCCTGGCGGCCAATGCCACCGGCTGCTCGTCCATTTACGGCGGCAACCTGCCCACCACGCCCTGGTCGAAAAATGCGGAAGGAAAAGGCCCGGCCTGGTCCAACTCGCTGTTTGAAGATAATGCGGAATTCGGCTACGGTTTCAGGCTGACGACCGATCAACATGTCGCGATGGCGCATCGGCTGTTAGCTGAATTAAAAGATGAAGTGGATGCAAAGCTGGCTGACGAAATACTCGCAGCGCCTCAAAGCGAAGAAAGCGATATTCGCAAACAGCGCGCACGGGTAGTGCAATTACGCGAGCAATTGGAAAAGTTGGGCACTCACAAGGCCGGGGAATTGTTGTCGATTATCGACCATTTTGTGCGCCGCAGTATCTGGATTATCGGCGGCGACGGCTGGGCATACGATATAGACTACGGCGGCATCGACCAAGTGCTGGCGACCGGATCGGACGTCAATATACTGGTTATGGATACCGAAGTTTATTCCAACACCGGCGGCCAGGCTTCCAAGTCCACGCCTATCGGTGCGGTCGCCAAATTCGCTTCGGGCGGTAAAGTTACGGCGAAAAAAGACCTGGCGCTGCAAGCCATAGCTTACGGCAATGTGTATGTCGCCAGAATTGCGCTGGGCGCCAGTCCGCAGCAGGCGCTACAGGCCTTCCGCGAAGCCGAAGCCTACAACGGCCCTTCGCTGATTATCGCCTACAGCCCCTGCATAGCTCACGGCATCAACCTGGAAAACGGCCTCGAACAACAGGAAATGGCCGTAAAATCAGGCTACTGGCCGCTGTACCGCTACAACCCGACCTTGCGCGGACAAGCCAAAAACCCGTTTATTCTGGACTCGCTACGCCCGACTATTCCGCTGAGAGACTATGCCTATAACGAAACCCGTTACAGCAGCTTAAGACGCAGTAATCTGGAACAAGCCGACAAGCTGATGGATTATGCGCAGAAAGTGGTTGACCAGAAATGGGCGTTGTATGAGGAAATGGCGACGCGGGATGAGCATGAGTTTTTGCCGGATACGCGGATAGCCAGGAAATTATAAGTTGGGTAGTGGAGTAAGTCAGGAGACGGCTTTTCGTTGCCCGACATTCTGAGAGTCCGTTATTAGAAAGGCGATTATGGATAAATCCGAATCCGACATTATAATTTACGTATGAGAATGTCGGACATAAAAAGCATGTCCGACCTACAGGGCTTTACCGTAACGTTAGCCGGCACAATCACGGCAAGGAGCGACACATTATGAACGAACTTTCCGGAGTAGCTGCAGCCGCGGTCCTATTTGGTTTTCTCTTCACCGGCTTCTGGTGGAGCCTCAATAGGGAGTTGACGTTCAAAGTCCCGGATCGTCATTTCAAGCCAGGGTACGCGCTGCTATTTTTAAGTGTGGCGCTTGTCGGATATTTTGGTCTGATCGCTCCACTTCGCGAAGCGGCACAGGAGGAGGCTGCTCTCAAATACACCTATTACGGGGTCACACTTGGGATTGTTGCGGTTGTCGGTTACATGTTCACAGAATTTGCTCACTACAGCATCTTTCAGAGGCCCAAGTACACAACTCCGCTGGAATGGGTATTTACCGCTCTGACAGCCATTGTTTTGGCTCTGTTGGCACTGCTTTTTTTTTAGAGTTGTGGTGTGCTGGGTGACGCTGTAAGGATTCGTCGCGAGTAATCCACCACAACTACGCCAGGCTGACATCGGCGTTGTGCGACGATTGACGGTTTGCGACGCGAAACCGTCTTGCATGACTAACGAGGTAAAATCCTGTCGAAGATTAGGCAAAACCGAAATTTGAAACACAATAACGTTAACCGGGGAGGTCGATCATGAACGACAAGCAACGCGTTGCCGAACACGCCGCTCAATTAGTCGAACACGGCATGCTGATCGGCTTGGGCACCGGCTCGACCGCAAACTACTTTATCGAAGCCGTCGCCCGCCGTTGCCGTGACGACGGCCTGCAAATCCAGGCTGTCGCCAGCTCGGTGGTCAGTAGTATCAAAGCCCGGCAGCTGGGCTTGCCGCTACGGGCGATGGAGCATGTCGACAGGCTTGATGTTTACGTCGACGGAGCCGACGAAGTCAGTCCCGATCTTACTTTGTTGAAAGGCCGCGGCAGCGATTTGGTGCGGGAAAAACTGCTAGCCAACGCCTGCGACGCATTTTGGGTGTTGATCGATCAAAGCAAACAGGTCGAACGTATCGGCCAGAATTATCCGGTTCCGGTTGAGGTGATGCCGTTTGCCTGGCAGCTGGTGCAGCGCAGTCTGGCAGCCATCGGCGGCGAAGCCCAACTCCGCGCCAACGGCGACGGGCTGGCTGTCACTTCGCACGGCAGTCTGGTGCTGGACGTGAGTTTCACTGTCGAACTGGACGGCAAACAGCTCAACGACAAACTGGACGCCATTCCCGGAATCGTCGAACACGGCATTTTTCACGGCCTGACTACAGCGGTATTTTGCGGGCACGACGGGCAGGTGCGGGAACAATGGGCCCGACATAACGCTGTGAGGTTGATTCGCCGTAGGTAATCCACCGGCTGACATCGGTGTTACGACGATTGACGGTTTGCTGCGCGAAACCGTCCAACAGGCTAAAGCGGCAACAAGTCCTTTTGTATATGCAGCCATATACTTCTAGAATATCGAATTCACCTTTTCACAATCCCCGACCCCGCACATGAATATTGACGACATCACTCAAGTAAAAAACTACCTGCTAAACCTGCAAGACCGAATCTGTACCGCGCTGGAATCTGTAGAGCCTGAAGCCCGGTTTGTCGAAGACCTTTGGGACAGGGCCGAAGGTGGCGGCGGCAGGACCCGAGTATTGGCTGGGGGGGCGGTGATCGAGCAGGGCGGGGTTAATTTTTCGCATGTGTCCGGATTTAAGCTTCCGCCGTCGGCAACGGCCAAGCGTCCTGAACTTGCAGACCGGCAATTTCAGGCGATGGGCGTGTCGCTGGTTATCCATCCCAACAATCCTTACGTGCCGACATCGCATGCCAATGTGCGGTTTTTGATCGCGGAAAAACCGGGGGAGCCGTCTATCTGGTGGTTCGGCGGCGGCTTTGATTTGACGCCGTTTTATTCGTTTAAAGAAGATGTGCTGCACTGGCATCAAACCGCCCGCGCCGCCTGCCGGCCTTTCGGCGATGACATCTATCCAACTTACAAAAAGTGGTGTGATGAGTATTTCTTCCTTAAGCACAGAAACGAAACCCGCGGCGTGGGCGGACTGTTCTTCGATGATTTGAACGAATGGGGTTTCGAGAAGTCTTTCGCGTTTATGCAAAGCGTAGGCAACCATTACATCGATGCTTACCTGCCTATCGTGCAAAAACGCAAGGACACGCCTTACGGCGACAGGGAACGCGACTTCCAGCTTTACCGCCGGGGGCGTTATGTTGAATTTAACCTGGTCTATGACCGAGGCACGTTGTTCGGCCTGCAATCCGGCGGGCGCACCGAATCGATTTTAATGTCGATGCCGCCGGTAGCGCACTGGAAATACAACTGGCAACCTGAGCCCTGCAGTGCGGAAGCCGTGCTTTATGATGAATATCTCAAGCCGCAAAACTGGCTGGGCGATTGAAGTTATGATGTCGAGTTTTGGCTATATAAAACAGGGTTTTAATTAAAAAAAACGCCACGGGCAATCAGAGCTTGCCTGAGACTGGATTGAAACCTATAATCGAACATTTTTTTAATGGGCCTCAGGTTGTGGCCTGTATTCCTTAAATTTTGAACAGAAGCAATGACTAGGACTAGCCACATTATGCCGACCTACGGACGTTTACCCATTACCTTCGAACGGGGCGAGGGTGTATGGTTGTTTGATCAAAACAATACCCGCTACCTGGATGCACTGTCCGGCATTGCTGTGTGCAGCTTGGGCCATGCTCACCCTGCCGTGCATCAGGCCATCTGCAAACAAAGCGAAAAACTGCTGCATACATCTAACCTGTACGGCATCGCCGTTCAGGAACAGTTGGCCGACAAGCTGACTGAAAAAAGCGGCATGGATAACGTATTTTTTTGCAACTCCGGTGCGGAAGCTAATGAAGCGGCAATCAAATTGGCGCGCAAATACGGTCACGAGCAAGGCATAGAAAATCCGGCCATTATCGTGATGGAAAAAAGTTTTCATGGCCGCACGCTGGCAACGCTGAGCGCTACCGGCAACACCAAGATACAGCAAGGCTTTGCGCCGTTGGTTGAAGGCTTTATTCGCGTCCCCTACAACAACGTCAACGCAATCGAACAAGCGGTTGGACTGCATAAGAACGTCGTCGCGGTGTTGGTTGAACCGATACAAGGCGAAGGCGGCGTCAATATTCCCGCTGCCGATTATCTTAACCAGATACGCAGCTTGTGCGACAAGCACAACCTGCTGATGATGCTCGATGAAATCCAGACCGGCGTAGGCCGTACCGGCAAGTTTCTCGCCTTTCAGCATAACGGGATACTGCCCGATGTATGTACGCTGGCTAAAGCGTTGGGCAACGGCGTACCGATCGGCGCGTGTCTTGCCAGCGGCAAAGCGGCCAAAATCTTCACCGCCGGCAATCACGGCTCCACTTTTGGCGGCAACCCGCTAGCCTGTAGCGCGGCTTTAGCGGTATTGGCAACACTGGATGCTGAAAGCCTGATCGAGCAAGCCGCGCAAAAAGGCGATGCTATCAGCTCGGCGTTTAAACAACGCTTGCATGGCAATGCGCATGTCGTCGATATTCGCCACAAAGGCTTGATGATCGGCATCGAACTCGACAGCCCATGCACTGAGCTAGTGCAGGCGGCGTTGCAACAAGGCTTGTTGATTAATGTCACCAGTGAAAAAACCATTCGTTTGCTGCCGCCATTCATTATTAATGAGCAACAAATCACCCAACTCGTAGAAACCTTATCGACTCTTATTTATAAGCATACGGATACTCCCTATGAATCCTAGACACTTCATCAGCCTGCTTGACTTATCGGGCGACGAACTTCGTAGCCTGATCAACAGAGCTATCGTCCTGAGAAATAACCGCGATCCCGATTACCAACCGTTAAAAGGCCAAGTGTTGGCGATGATTTTTGAAAAATCATCGACGCGTACCCGCATATCATTCGAATCCGGCATGAGCCATTTCGGCGGCAGCGCATTATTTTTGTCGCCACGGGATACCCAGCTGGGCCGCGGTGAGCCGTTGCAGGACAGCGCCAGGGTTATCTCAAGCATGGTCGATTGCATCATGCTCAGAACCGATAAGCACGAAACGGTGACTACATTCGCCCAATATTCAAGCGTTCCGGTTATCAATGGCTTGACCGATTTACAACACCCCTGCCAATTACTGGCGGATATGCAGACCTATTTTGAACATCGCGGCGACATCAAAGGCAAAACAGTGACATGGATCGGTGACGGCAACAATATGTGCCATTCCTATATTCATGCGGCAACGGTGCTGGATTTCACTTTGAACATCGCCAGCCCAAAAGCTTATCTGCCGTTAAAAGACATAGTCGAATCCGCCGGGGAGCGTATCCGCTTTTTCGATACGCCTTTAGCCGCAGCCCAAAATTCAGACCTGGTCGTTACCGATGTTTGGGCCAGCATGGGGCAGGAAGAGGAACAAAAACAACGCGAAATTGCGTTTAGAAATTATCAGGTCAATGCCGAGGTCATGAAAGCTGCAAATAGCGATGCCTTGTTTATGCACTGTTTGCCCGCGCATCGGGGAGAAGAGGTCAGCGCCGATGTGATTGACGGTTCGCAAAGCGTTATTTTTGACGAGGCTGAAAACCGGCTGCATGCTCAAAAGGCGCTGCTGGAATTTCTCCTGTGCAAGAAATCACGTTAGAATTACACTTGGTCGCATCGGTTTGCTACCGATTGTGATACTTCTACCATCCCTGGCAGGCGTCAGACGACAACAACAATAGAGATTCAAGTGAAAAAAATACTCAGCTCGTTTTTTATCCTACTGGTAACGTATGGCTCAGCTTATGCTGAAGTCGTCTATG
>JALNYY010000163.1 GCA_023229605.1 Methylobacter sp. | reverse complement strand
GCTTGAACAGGCCTTCGAGCATGAGCGCCGGTTTACCGCCGATGCCTCGCACGAATTAAGGACCCCGTTGGCGGGACTGCTGACCCAGGCCCAGGTTGCACTGCGCACCAGCGATGAGTCGGTTCGTCATCAGGCGCTCAGGAGAATTGAACAAGCCGTTAACCGCATGACCTACATGGTGCAGCAGCTATTGACCTTTTCGCGCATTGAATCCGGCACTGAGTATTTAGCCAAAGAAACGACGATACTCAGCCGCGAAGTGGTGCGAATTATTGCGGAACTGGACCCCGAAGCGCATAAAAAAAGGATACAACTGGAATACGACGAAGCCAATGCGGTGCCGATTGTCGCAAACACCCTGCTGATCAATATCCTGATCAGGAACATTATCGACAACGCGATCAAATATACGCCGGCTCACGGAATGGTAAGGGTCAGCTTAACCGGAGAGGAACATTCCGTGCGGCTGTGCGTTGAGGACTCGGGGCCCGGCATAGCGCCCGATCAATATGAAAACTCCCTAAAACGCTTTCACCGTTGCGTTGAAACCGCCAATAAAGCGCAAGGCACCGGCCTTGGCTTTTCGATCGTGCAACGCATTGCAACAATGCATGGCGCTGAACTTGTTTTGGGCGAGTCCGAATTTGGCGGCTTGAAAGTAACTGTGGCGTTTCCGTTACCGACCAGGGCTGTAGTTAAAAAGAATGTCGGCAAATTAAGTTTTTTTACCATCAAGAAAAACACTTGAAGCACGGCGGCCGCCCCGGCCGCCCGATAACGCACAGTTATACGTAACCTAAATCATCCGGCTCCTCAATAACCGGATTAACCAGCGTCCCAATGCCCTCAATTTCAATCCGCGCGGTTTGCCCCGGCAGCATATAACCGCGCGGTTTCATTTTTACGCCGACCCCTGCGGGTGTGCCGGTGCTGATCACATCGCCCGGTTCCAGCGTCATCGCTTGCGACAAATAGGCAATCATTTCATAGCAGTTGAAAATCATCTGCCCGGTATTGGAGTTTTGCCGCAGTTCGTCATCAATCCAGGTTTTAAGATTCAGGTTATGCGGATCGGCAATTTCATCGCCGGTCACCAGCCACGGCCCCAAAGGCCCATGGGTGTCGAACGATTTTCCCAAGGTAAAAGTCGGCGAACGAAACTGCCAGTCGCGCACCGACACATCGTTGGCTATGGTAAACCCGGCTATGACTTGATGAGCCTTATCGACCGGCACATGGCGGCAACGCGTGCCGATAACAAACGCCAGCTCGCCCTCATAATCCAGCTTATCGGAGACTTTAGGCCGGTGTATCGCATCGCCAGGTCCGATCACACAAGTGCCTTGCTTGGTGAAAAAACTGGGGTACTCGGGCTTGTCCCGGCCGGTTTCCTCGATATGGTCGGCATAGTTCAGGCTGATGCCTAAATACTTGCCGGGTCTCGGCACCGGCGCATGCAGCTTGACCTGATCCAGAGCAATCCGGCCTTCGCCGCTATCGATCTGCCGGCGCATAGCATCCAGCGCCCTGGAGCCCGCGCTCAGAAATTCAAGCATGGTTAGCGGGATTTTAGTATTATTTTTGCCGTCGACCACAAGGCCATCAACGACAGCGCCTACACGGGTTTCGTTATTATGAGTAAAGGTTACCAGTTTCATGGGTTAAGCTTATCCGTATGATTGCGAGTGCCGCTATTATAAACAAAAGCGTAAACGCAAGAGCTTGTGACAAAAAAAAGATATAATTAATAATTTTTACTTTAAGAGGATCAGACAATGAACGAAAACTGGATTGCGCCTTCCATCCTGTCAGCCAATTTCGCCAAATTGGGTGAAGATGTTGATAATGTTTTAAAAGCGGGCGCCGATGTTGTGCATTTCGATGTGATGGACAACCATTTCGTACCCAATCTGACCATCGGACCTTTGGTTTGCGAAGCACTGAGAAAACACGGCGTTACCGCACCGATTGACGTACATTTAATGATCGAGCCTGTCGACCGCATTATTCCCGACTTTGCCAAAGCCGGTGCCAGCATTATCACCTTCCATCCCGAAGCCTCCGTGCATATCGACCGGACCCTGCAATTGATTAAAGATTGCGGCTGCAAGGCAGGACTGGTATTTAATCCCGGCACGCCGCTGCATCATTTGGATTATGTGATGGACAAACTGGATATGATTTTGTTGATGTCGGTTAACCCCGGTTTTGGCGGCCAGTCTTTTATCCCTTCATCACTGGGCAAATTGCGTGAAGTCAGAAAACGTATCGACGACAGCGGCTTGAATATTCGCCTGGAAATCGACGGCGGCGTTAAAACCGACAACATCCGTTCGATTAAAGAGGCTGGCGCCGATACTTTCGTCGCAGGTTCGGCGATTTTCAGCCAGCCGGATTACAAAAAAGTGATCGACGACATGCGCGCTGAATTGGCTAAAGCGGGTTGATCATGTTTGCAGATTGGTTTATTTAAACCAATCTGCACCCGTACTATTGGAGTTATGTCTATGAAAACTTCGCTTAATTTACCCGACGAGTTAATCAAAGAAGCCATGCAACTAACCGATGTTAAAACAAAAACCAAAGTCATTGTTTTAGCACTGCAGGAGCTTATAAAAAAAAATAAAGTAGCTGATTTAAAGTCTTATAAAGGAGCATTTGATCTGGACATAGATATAGATACGCTAAGAAATCGTAATGCGCATTTTGATTGATACGTCTATTTGGATTGACTATTTTAAAAGCGGCACCAACTCAAGCGAGTTAGATGGTTTGCTGGATGACAACTTAATTGTTACCAACAATATTATCCTTGCAGAGTTGGTTCCTTTTTTGGCTATTAAAAAGCAATTTAACGTCATTGAATTACTTAGTAACATAACATTATTGCCCTTACAGCCCGACTGGGCTGAAATTATTAACTGGCAAACGACTTGTTTAAGCAAGGGACGTAACGGTATCGGCATTCCTGATTTGCTGATTGCCCAAAATTCAAAACAACAGAATTGTAAGATTTATTCGCTGGACAAGCATTTTCGCCTCCTGGACGAGACGATTGAAGATATACAACTATTCGACTAACACCATGACCCCAGAACAATTCAATCACTATGCCCTTCAGGGCTACAACCGCATACCGGTTTGCCGCGAAGTGCTGGCCGATTTGGATACGCCGTTAAGCGCCTACCTGAAACTGGCCGACGGCGCTTACTCCTATTTGTTCGAATCGGTACACGGCGGCGAGCAATGGGGTCGCTATTCGATTATCGGACTGCCCTGCAAGACCATCGTCAAAATCACCGGCAATCAAATCCGCCTGGAACAAAACGGCGAACTGCTGGAATCGGTCACGCACGATAATCCGCTAGTCTGGATAGAGCAGTTTAAGGAGCGTTATAACGTTCCCGACATTGACACCCTGCCCCGCTTTAACGGCGGTCTGGTCGGCTATTTCGGCTATGAAACCATCGGCTATATCGAGCCTAAATTGCGCAGCACCGGAAAACCCGACCCGCTGGGCAATCCCGACATTCTGCTGATGGTCTCCGAAGAAATGCTGGTGTTCGATAACCTGTCAGGCAAAATGCTGCTGCTGACTCACGCCAATCCTGAACAAGACGATGCCTACAATCGTGCGGTTGCGCGAGTGAATGATTTGGCCGTTAAACTGCGTGAACTGCAAGCCAAACCGACCAAAAACCACTGTCACAAAAAAGTCGAGGAATCCGATTTCATCTCGGGCTTTACTCAGCAGGGCTTTGAAGATGCGGTATTGAAAGCTAAAGAATATATCACCGACGGCGACATCATGCAGGTGGTGCTGTCGCAGCGCATGTCGATCCCCTATACCGCCTCGCCGCTTAATTTATACCGGGCTTTGCGCTGTTTGAACCCTTCGCCGTACATGTTTTACCTGAACCTGGACGATTTCCATATCGTCGGCTCATCGCCGGAAATTCTGGTCCGGCTGGAAGACAATATAATCACGGTACGCCCGATTGCCGGCACCCGCCGTCGCGGCGAAACGCCGGAGCAGGATCTTGAGCTGGAAAAAGACCTGCTGGCCGATCCGAAGGAACTGGCAGAACATTTGATGCTGATCGACCTGGGCCGCAACGATGTGGGCCGGGTCGCTGAAATCGGCAGCGTGCAGCTGACCGATAAGATGATCGTCGAACGCTATTCGCACGTCATGCACATCGTCTCCAACGTCACCGGACAGTTGCAGCAAGGCGACAACGCTTTTGACGTGCTGGCCGCGACTTTCCCGGCCGGAACCGTCAGCGGTGCGCCGAAAATACGCGCGATGGAAATTATCGACGAACTCGAACCGGTCAAGCGCGGCGTTTATGCTGGGGCGGTCGGCTACATAGCCTGGTCCGGCAACCTGGATACCGCCATTGCGATCAGGACCGCCGTGATCAAAAACAACATGTTACATATACAAGCAGGCGCCGGTATCGTTTACGATTCCGTGCCCAGAAACGAATGGGATGAAACCATGAATAAAGGCCGCGCAATTTTCCGCGCTGTGAGTATGGCCGAAGCAGGTTTGGAAGGAGAGCAATCATGAGCGCCGTCAAAGTCGTCATGGTCGATAACTACGACTCGTTCACCTACAACCTGGTGCAATATTTTGGCGAGTTAGGCGCCGATGTGACTGTGGTGCGTAACGATCAAGTGACCGTAGCAGACATCGAAAAGCTCGCGCCCGACAAACTGGTGATTTCCCCCGGCCCCTGCACGCCCAAAGAAGCCGGCATATCGGTTGAAGCCATTTTAAAATTTGCAGGGAAAACTCCGATCCTGGGCGTTTGCTTGGGCCATCAAAGCATCGGCTATGCGTTCGGCGGCAATATCGTCCATGCCAAAAGCATCATGCACGGTAAAACCTCGCTTATTTTTCATAAGGATCAAGGCGTATTCAAAGGGCTAAACAACCCGTTCACCGCGACCCGTTACCATTCGCTGGTCATCGAACAGGCGACCCTGCCCGATTGCCTGGAAATAACCGCCTGGACTCAAGATGAAACGGGCAAGCTGGATGAAATCATGGGCGTAAGGCATAAAGAGCTGGATATTGAAGGCGTGCAATTTCATCCCGAGTCGATTTTGACCGAACATGGACATGATATGTTGAGGAATTTTTTGGAGCGGTGATTGTTGCCTGGTGCCAGCCTCACGGAACCCGACACATAATCGGGACAGTAGCACATCAACTTAAAGCATAAAACCACGAAGGGCACGAAGAAAAAGCTTCGTACCCTTCGTGTCTTCGTGGTTAATCAATCAGGAGTGCATCATGAGTCGTATCGTCTGGCTATTCTTAAGCGCCGTATTGTTTGCATCAGCCACACAGGCTAAGCCGCTAACCCCGGAACAGGTGCCGGAGCCGCTCAAACCCTGGATAGCTTGGGTATTGCAGGATAAGCCGGAACCCACCTGCCCTTTCATCTACAACAGCTACGAGCAAAAACGCTGTAGCTGGCCTACCCAAACCCAGCTGGATTTATCGGCCGAAAAAGGTGTTTTTTCGATGAGCTGGACGGTGTATCAGGACAGCTGGATCAGCTTGCCGGGCGATAAAATACACTGGCCGCTTAATGTGACAGTTGATAACAAACCCGCTCTGGTCATGGATAAAGACGGCGTACCTTCGGTCAAACTGACTGCGGGTTTGCAGTACCAGATCAAGGGCGGATTCCTGTGGACCGCCATTCCTGATAATTTAAAAATACCCGACGACACCGGACTGATTGAACTACGCATCAACGGGCAGGCCATCCCGACACCGACCATTAAAGACGGCCAACTGTGGCTGAAAGAAAGCGAGACAGGCCTAAAGAAACCGGAAAACATCCAGAACAACCTGGAAATTCAGATATTTCGAAAAATCACCGATGAAGTGCCCGCACAGGTTTTAACCCGGCTGGTTCTGGAAGTCTCCGGCGAACAACGCGAGGTTAAATTGCCTCGGCCTATCCTGGACGGATTTATCCCGCTGAGCTTGCAAAGCCCATTGCCCGCCCGACTGGAACCCGACGGACAGCTATTGATCCAGCTGCGCCCCGGCCACTGGGAGGTCGACATCCTGGCGAGAAACAGCAGAGAACTGGCAGCGCTTCCGCTCTCCGCTCCCCAGCCGGAGCAAGGCATCCAATGGCCGGAATCGGAAATCTGGGTCTTCGATGCCCGCCCCCAACTTCGCGTGGTTGAAATCGAACAGCTCAGCGCTATAGACCCCAGCCTGACCAACTTGCCGGACGACTGGAAAAACCTCCCGGCCTATAAAATCAACCAAGGCCAGTCTATGGGTTTTAAAACCATACGCCGCGGCGACCCGGAGCCTGAGCCCAACCAGCTCAACTTATCCAGAAAACTGTGGCTGGATTTCGACGGCGAAGGCTATACCGTCAATGACACCATCACCGGCAACATGACCCGCGGCTGGCGGCTGAATACCCTGCCGCAAACGCAGCTGGGAAGAGTCACCCTAAACGGCAGCAACCAGTTTATTACCCAGGATCAATCCGGCAAGCAAGGCGTGGAAGTCCGAAGCGGTTCGATAACGCTGGATGCCGACAGCCGTATTGCCGGTGCCGTCGGTTCAACCAGCGCGGTGGGTTGGGAGCAGGACTTCCATACGGTCAGCGCCGAACTGAACCTGCCGCCGGGTTGGCGTTTGCTGGCAGCCGGCGGCGTGGACAATGTGCCGGACAGCTGGATTTCCCGCTGGACCTTGCTGGACTTGTTCCTGGTGTTAATCGCCGCGCTGGCGACAGGCAGGCTGTGGAATCCGTATTGGGGCGGCCTCGCCTTGGTCACACTGGTGTTGATCTGGCACGAGCCGGGCTCGCCTCATTTCGTCTGGCTGAATATTCTGGCCGCGACTGCATTGATCAAAGTGCTGCCGCAAGGCCGGTTTTTAAAATTCATGACTTGGTATCGCAATGCTTTCTGGCTGGCATTAATCATGACTACCTTGCCTTTTATGGTGGAACAGGTGCGCACCGGGATTTATCCGCAACTGGAAAAACCCTGGCAAGCGTTCAGTATGCCCGGTAACGGTATCGTAGGCAGCGCGGTTGAAATGAGCGCGCCTACACCGGTCTCTGAAGCGCTCAGCGAGATGAAAGCAAAGGCATTAAGAAAATCCGATTCATCCTATTATTATCCGGCCACGCCGGTCGATTTTGACCGTATCGACCCTAAAGCTAAAGTGCAGACTGGCCCCGGCTTGCCGCAATGGCAGTGGAACAAGGTACTGCTGTCATGGAACGGTTCGGTCGATGCCCGGCAACAGTTGCGTTTATGGTATTTGACGCCGACGCTGACCATGCTGCTCAATTTCATCCGGGTGATTCTAGTCGCTGCACTGGCGTTGCTGATGTTCGGCGTTGCGGAAAAATTCAAGTTTAAAAGCATTAAAACGGCAACGCCGTTGCTGCTGTGGTTTTTGCTGTTGCCGATGCTGTCCATGCCGCCGCAAAAAGCGTATGCCGAACTTCCCGACAAAGCCTTGCTGGACGAGTTACGCAGCAAGCTGCTGGAAAAACAGACGCCGCCTGACTGCCTGCCAAACTGCGCCCACATTCCGCAAATGAAAATAACCATTAGCGATAAGGCTGTGACGATTGCGCTGCAGATTCAGGTCCTCCAATCCGTGGCTGTTCCTTTGCCCGCCGAATATGAACAATGGTTTCCCAACCGGATCCTGGTTGACGGCAAAACAGCGCCGGGGCTTTATCGCGACGACAACGGCTTGTGGATTAACCTTAACGAAGGCGAGCATCACGTCGTGCTGAGCGGAGCTGCACCCTTGTTAAGCAAATTCACCCTGCCTTTGCCGTTAAAACCGAACTGGGTCGGCATTCAAAATACCGGCTGGCAAGTCATCGGCCTACAGGAAAACGGCCAGATTGATGACCAGCTGCAATTCAGCCGGATAAACCGGACTGAACAGCAAAACGAATCGGCACTGGAGCCGGGCGCTTTGCCGCCGTTTGTCAGGATTGAGCGCACCCTGCAACTGGGCCTGGACTGGCGGGTTACCACCCGGATCGTCCGGGTTTCAGCGGCGGATACCGCCGTGGTGTTGGCCGTGCCGTTGTTGCCTGGAGAGTCGGTCACCACTCCAGGCATCCGGGTTAAGGACGGCAAAGTCGAGGTCAATATCCCCGCACAGCAAACCGAGCTGCAATGGGAATCCATGCTCGAAAAGTCGGAAAAAATCGATTATGCCGCAACCGAAACCACGCAATGGATAGAAGTGTTGAAGGCCGATATAAGCCCCATCTGGCATGTTGAAACCTTCGGCATCGCGATGATCCACCTGAATAATGGCGGGCAATGGCTGCCGGAATGGCATCCCTGGCCGGGCGAAAAAATCACCCTGCAAATAACCAGGCCCGAAGCGGTGGAAGGACAAACCTTAACCATCGACAACAGCCGGTTAAGCATCAAACCGGGGCAACGCAGCCGGGAAGCTGACCTAAACATCAGCCTGAGAAGCTCGCAAGGATCGCAGCACACGCTGATCCTGCCGGAACAGGCCGTATTACAAAGCGTCGCCATCAATGGACTAACGCAACCGATCAGGCAGGAAGGCAGGAAGCTCACCGTGCCGGTTAATCCCGGCAAACAGAATGTCTCAATCATCTGGAAGGAAGCGGCCGGCATAAGCGCCATCATGTCTACCCCGCAGGTAGACTTAGGAACGGCGAGCGTCAACGCCAACCTGAATATCGGCCTGGGCCGGGATCGCTGGGTATTATTCGCCATGGTGCCAAAACTGGGGC
>JALNYY010000162.1 GCA_023229605.1 Methylobacter sp. | reverse complement strand
CGGCGCTACCGCCCCGGAACAAGTCGTTCATTATTGCGGCTCCGGCGTCACCGCCTGCCATAACTTACTGGCGATGGAATACGCCGGATTAACCGGTTCCAAGCTTTATGCCGGATCGTGGAGCGAGTGGATCAGGAACAAAAACCGGGCGGTTGCGAAAGGCTGACCTTGTAATAGAGGCTAAAGCTTCTCCGCAACATGTCCAAGCTAACGCCCGCCATCGATACGCCTTACTGTCCAAAATGTTGCCGACAGCATTTTGGACAAAAACCGGCATTGATTGTTACCGGCTTAAGCAATGGAAAAAGTTGCTGAAATTTGCAAAGTTTTGCATGTTTTGAACCGGCATAGTGTGTTAAGTTATTGGCAGATATTTGACAATCGTACTCTTCATGGATGAAAAATTTCCTTAACTGGCTTGTTGCTCACTATGCGCTGCATAGCGACATAAACCGTTAAACTCAGAATTCAAGGGGGGAATGATGAAAGTTGCACAAAAACAAACCGCCAATGATTCCAACCGCTCGGCTACCGAAGCCACTCAAAGTAGGTGGCAGAACCAATTGGCTCATATCGCCAATAACAGCGAGGAAGCGGTAGCGCAACGGGCTTTCATAGCCGGCATCAACGACAGTCCGCGCATGCTGGCGCAACGCCGATGCATTGAAAGCTATATTGACGCCGATCGACAACAGGCGAACGCCGCCAAGCCCAACAACACCGGCCTGCCGGATAACCTCAAGTCAGGCATCGAGTCCTTGTCCGGCCTATCCATGGATAACGCCAAAGTCCATTACAACTCATCCCAACCCGCACAACTCAATGCCCTGGCCTATGCGCAGGGCAACGACATCCACATCGCGCCGGGACAGGAACAGCATCTGCCTCATGAGGCCTGGCATGTAGTCCAGCAGGCGCAGGGTCGGGTGCAACCGACGATGCAGATGAAGAATGGCGTCCCGGTCAACGACGATAAGGGACTGGAGCACGAGGCCGACAGCATGGGGACAAAAGCGACCAACGCCGGACGCGCCGCTCCCCCGGAAGGATTCTCCGGTGCCAAGTTCGGACTCCCGCATGAGGCCGCACAGCCGTCATCCACCGTGCAGCGCGTGAACAAGAACGTCACCGCGCTGGCGGCGCGGCGGCTCAACCAAGCGAGAGACGCGATCAACTACACCAAGGCAACCATTCCGGGCGCCGGCAATCAGACGACCGCCCTGACGGCCGGAAACATTAACCCTTACTTTCGCATGAAAGTCATGCGCAACGAACAGCCGCCTGCAATGTACGGCCATGTTTATCCCGCCCCGCCCTACTGGAGCTTCACCAGCGCCGCAGCCAGAACCCTGGCCGGCAACAATCCCGCCGACTACGTCAAGGCGAGAGCCCGTCTCGCCCACGGCGGCAACTGCGGCGAGCACGCCGACGTTGCGTATAGCTACCTGCGGGTCAATGCCGTAGGCGAGAAAATCGCCAAATGCTCCATAAACGGGCTCGATCATGCGTTCGTCCTGATCGGCGATCTCCGTACCTGGATCGGCGACTCAGACAGCGAGATAGCGGTGGCTGATCCCTGGCCCACACAGGCGAAGGCGACGCTATGGGAAGATCATTTTGCATATACGTCTTGGCACATGGATATTAACCAGAACAGGTCAATGGTGGCGGATGGACAGGACGTGGAACCGCTAATCAGCGCCGGTCTTCAGCTCACCCCGGAAGGCCAGCAGGTTATCGCAGAGACTTTACCGGCGGCGGACACGGCCCATTTCGTCGGCAACGTAGGCCACCTTTGGACTCACCCGCGCGCTTCTGCGGCCGGCAAAGAGTTCGATCACCTTGATCCTACCGGCGCGGCGGCCGGCAATTGAACTCATGATGGCGATACAAGGTAAACCGCAATGTTAGGCTGGAAGCGAGCAACCGCATCAGTGAAAATGATCGAAGGCCCGTCGATCCAACCGTCGGGACCCTTGCTGGAATGGCTGAACCGGAACGCACGGTCCGCTTCCGGTGAGCCAAGGCTTTTCCGGCTCCCCGTGGTGGTGAGCTTCGAGGATGAATATCGCCTTGACCTCGGAAATGCCTTCATTGGAGCTTCCGAAGCAAGGCTGGGGGATGACGCAATCGCGCTCGCTCTCGATACGGGGGCGATGGGAATATCGCTTTGGTCCCTGCTGAACGAGCGTTGCCCGAAGGCGTCGATCGCCTGCCCCGTCTGGCTGGACGGATATTGGGGCTCACCGATTGAATTTGACCGGCCTGATACGCACAAAACCGGCGAGAAATGGCCTTTCTCCGTCATCCGCCTTCATGGGCTGATCGATGCGCGCGCACAACGTTCGGACTCCATTCGGGCGTTTCTCGAAGCCGATCACTGAAAGCGGCGCCATACGAGGTGTGCGTGTCCAGAATTTCATATCACCGGGATGAAATGATTGGATTGAAACCCCATCATCAAGCCGATTCAGCCATGGTAGGGATAGAGGAGGGCCTCTATACCCTCGCTTTCACCCTAGCGAACAGCACTCCGACACTCGTCTTTCCGTTTATGTCCGCACGGTGTTTAAGCCATGGGTACGCTGTGCGTACCTTAGTGCTCAAAATAGTAAAAGGTGAATAATGAGAGCAGCACCCAAACAATCCGCCCCCGATTCAAATCGCTCATCAACCGCCGAAGCCGCTCAAGATAGCTGGCAGGGCCAGCTGGCGCAAGTCGAGAACAACAGTAAGGAAGCCGCTGCACAACGGGCTTTTATAGCCGGCACCAATGACAGTCCGCGAATGACGGCGCAACGCCAACGCATTGAAAGCTACCTGAGTACCGGGCAAAAAACCGCCGCTCCGCCCTCCCCCGCTTCGCAAGCAAATCGGCCGATGAACATTCAGCGTTCAAAAGAAATTGATGCCGAAGAAAACTCGCCGGGTACGCCGTTGCCGACAGAGGAAAAAGGCCTTCTTCACGGCAAGTTTGAAACCGTCCAAGGTTTTAAAGCTGATGATAAGACCTTGCAAAAACAAGTAGCGCCTGAAAATAATAAAGTTGAAACAAACGCGGATGCGGTGGAAGGCAGTGCAATACAGATGAAGGATGGGACGGATACAAGACCAGCCCCTGTTACAAAGACGACGGACTCATTTTTACAAAAGAAATGCAGCCAATGCGAAGCGGAGGAAAACATACAAAAAGAACCCTTTACTGAATTGGATGTTAAACCACTCAATTTTGAAGCTACCGAAAAGAGCAGCCATTCAAATGCGGCCTTTATTCAATTTAAGCTAAAAATAGGCGCACCGGACGACATCTATGAAAAAGAAGCCGATTCGGTAGCCGACAAGGTCGTTAAGCTTCACGAAGGCGACGTACAGTTGTTTGCTCCCGCCGCTGTCCAGACAAAATGCGCCGCTTGCGAAGCCGAGGACAAAGAAGCCGTTCAACGCAAAGAACAGCCATCCGATCCTCCAATAACAGCGGCAGGAATTGGGGAAAGCGCCCTGGCCCAACAGCTTAATCCTTTATCTGCTAAAGAGCCGACGCCTGCAATTACACCGGCTCCCCAAGCAAGCGTATCGCGTTTGCCGAATGATAATGACGAAGAATTACAGCTTAAAGAAGAAAAAGAGGAGAAATTAAGCGAAATCAGCATGAAATCTTTTGCCGGCGATGGAGAGCAAGCCCCCGGAGGAATTGAAAACAGTCTCAGTCAATCTAAAGGGGCCGGAAATTATCTCCCAAAAAATATACGTTCTTTCATGGAACAATCGATCGGCGCCGATTTTAGCGAGGTAAAAATCCATAACGACAGCAACGCCGTGCAAATGAGCAAAAACCTCAATGCGCAGGCATTCACCCATGGCAGCGATATTTACTTTAACAGCGGCAAATACAATCCCGTTTCTTCCGAAGGCAAACACCTGTTGGCGCATGAACTCACCCATGTAGTTCAGCAAAACCAAGGGATTCAGAAAAAAATCATCCAACGTGCGCCTGTTGACGAACCCAAAAAGAACTCCGTAATCGATTACGGCAAAGCCAAATCGGACAACCTCAAATCCTGGTATGAGCAGTATAAATTTTACAATCTGTTCAAGGAAATAGACGTATATCCCGGCAGTACGCCGATTGCTTACGCCAACCATGTCTACGAACTGCAAATAAAGCTGGAAGAAGCTTTTCCTGGCAAGTGGGCGGCGCAAGAAGCCGGTATATTAGAGCCGGCCATCACCGCCGATAGCGTTTTATACAAATTACTCGACATAGCCATTCAATATCACAGAGACCCCACGGCCCATAAAGGCTTTAACACCAAACTTTTGGAACGCCTTTATCAGTACTTTAATGCATTTGAAAGTTCCCCGCCCCCGCTCATATCGGAATATTTTGCCGGTATTCGCCAATTGGAAATGGTCAACCGGAACAAGCGCTTTTATATTCAATTTGATGACCGCGGCGATTATGTAAGGCAGTTGCAGGCTGCATTATTGGCGCTGAACTACGACATTGGCGCCGACCTGAAACAAAACAAGGAAACACAGGCAAAAGAACCGAGCGGGGTGTTTGGTAAAGGCACCAAGCAGGCGGTTATTGAATTCCAGAAGGATTCCGGCTTTGAAGCAAAGGAAGTTGACGGCATTGTCGGGCAAATGACCTTGCGCCTGCTCGACAAACGCATTGGCGCGCCTGCGTTTAAATCGCCTTCGGTTGCAGCGGGCACTGCATTTGCATTCCATGTCCCGCTATCGGCTTCGGATTTACTGTTAGATAAAGACGCCATCAAAGCCGACTTATTAAAACGCACCCTCAAAGCAGCGTTCCCAGTCACCGAAGACCAGATAGACGTATTGGCGCGGTCAGGTTGGCACTGGACGGTATACAAGGAGCCGACGCAGGCCGATGTCGACTTAGGTTACATGCAAGTAACCATTGGAAAATCTTCTTATCAAAGCGTGATGGGCAAGATAGACGAAACCGCAGGCGGCAAATCGGGTGAGCCCGTGCAGGAAAAACTCGAAAAGCAAACCCTCGACCTGCTTAAAACAGAAAAACTATACTCACTAAACCAGGAAATCAAGGACCTGGAATCCGTTATCGCCTCAGAAAGAAAAGGCGACCCGGACATGCACGGACGGGATATAAACTGGGCTGAAGTAAGAAAAGATGAAGCGCGTCTGGAAACGTTGAAAAAACAGCGGCAGGAGGAATTAAACCGCTTGGGTATAACGCTGGACGATTATGAAAAGTTGCAGACTGACTTTATCGACAATTTCGAGAAATTTGCCGTGCTTATTGCATTCCGCATGTTGTCGGACAACGAGATGCAGGCGAATATTGAAGCCCAGCATTATGCCAAGGCGGAAGAAGTGGCCTCTATTAAAGCCGTGCTCGGCGATTTATCAAATAAATATACCGACTCGCAAAAGTTATGGTGGGAAGCGGTAAGCTTGGAAGATACCGCAGGGAAAGATAAGAGTTATTACAGTAGCGGCGCTGATTACCGCTCAAAAAACCAGTCTTCCGACGGCGATATGCTTATTGATACCTCCGACCCCACCCGCTACTACAATGATGAAAATGCAGCGGCCATGTATAAGGCTCAGGAACAAAAGCCTACCCCCTATTTCGCGCCGTGGCAGGAAAAAGAAAAGGCTGTAGTCGCCTCCCTTCAAGACTCGGTTAAGAAATTCCCGATCCTTGCGCACCCCAAACTTGAACTGCGCAGAAACGCCGGTAAAGATGCCGCAATGGCCGACGATGCTATACAAAAATTACTGCTCGGCGTTATCAACGGGACAGACGACGAAAAAGGCATCAAACAAAACATTGAAGACACCCGTAAAGCGTTGGCGGAACATCGCGAAAAGATCTGGGAACTTCCTGTGGTCATTATCAAGGCCCAATATGCTTTAGGCGTCATAGAGGGCGTCCCCGCCGCGCTGATCAAAGCCAAGCAAGACGCCGTGGCAAACAAAGCATTCTGGGAAGGCGTCGGCCTTGCCGTGCTCGGCATCAGCCTGGGCCTGCTCGCTCTTGCGTCCGGCCCCGCCGGCTGGCTCGCATTGGCGGCCAGCATAGGCGTAGGCGCCTACGATGCATCGCGCACCTACAGCGACATTACTTTCAAAAAAACAACAGCCAATACCGCCCTGGACCCGGTTTTGGCTTTGGGTACGGACGATCCTTCTTATTTCTGGTTTTGGGTTAGCCTGGTCAGTATAGGCCTCGATGTCATCCAGGCTGCCAAATTAGTCAAATCCATTGCCAAAGGCATCGATTTGGCTGAGGGCGTCACCAAAGGCCTCAGTGAGGCAAAAGCCGCCAAGGAATTAGAACTATTGAAAGCCGGCGGCAGCTCGACCAGCAAAGGCAAAGCGATAGTCAAAGAGATAGAAGAAATAGACCAGGCGCTAACAAAAATAAGTTCCACTGAATTTGCTGAAAACATCAAACTGCTTGAACCGCTTAAATCCAACCCTATGGCTGTAGTGGTCATGAGCGAAGCGCTCAAGGATAAAAAAATTGTCAAAGCCGTTACCGCCTTAGGCAAGCTGGTCGAAAAAGATATGTTCGAAAGCAGCCTCAAATTTTACGCAGGCGTCGGAAGAAATTCGCTAGACGAATTGCCTGAGCTGATGCGTTTGATAAAAGAAGGCGGTTTAGGAGCTAACAAACGCTTAATGGCCGAATTACTGTCGGACCCGCGCACTCAAAGGGTGCTGCTCGACACGCAAGATCCCGCGTTTGTGCTCAGCCAATTCGAAGCATGGAACAAAGCCATCGAAGCCGGAAAGTCGCAAAGTTTCGTCAAATTCCTGGAAGCCGAAAATCAAATCACCAAATTAGCCACCGATGCCAAACTGGTGGATATGTTTGGCGAGTCGTTCGCCACGCTATCCAATGTGGTGAAGAATACTTATATCATGCGTACCGTAGAGCCCCGCCTGCTCCACGCCTTCAACAACTCGCTTCTTTCCCCCGAACTGACCAAGGCGCTGGAGGTATTGCTTAATTCCGACGTGCTGGCCCAATCGACCCGGCTGTCTTCGGCGCAGCAAAGAATGCTGCGCGAAATCCGGGTATTGGGCAGCGTGATCGAAACCCAACGCGACTTCTCCAAAGTGGTCAGTCTGCTCGACAACCCCGCATCCCGGCGCGCTTTATGGGAAGGCGCATCCCAGCTGGCCGGAAAAGACAAATACGTCGAACTGATCCTTAAGGCGAATGCCGGAATACAACCGGCTGCGGATGTGCTCGACGACCTGATCCGCATCGGCCCGATGACCGATGAAGGGACTATCCAATCGCTGCTCGCCCCGGCCGGACAAAAGCTGCGTCAAGCGCTTGCCGCAAGCCCTGAGGCTGTGGCGGTACTCAAAAAATGCGCATCGCCTTGCCTGCCGACCTTTGTCACCGCCGAACAAGTTAATCAGGTTGCCCTGATTATGTCCGGCAAGTCGAAAGACGATTTGCTGCGCATACGGGAATTCCTCTATGCCAACCGCGGCTCGGAAGACGGTTTCAAATCGGCTCTGACCAGTCTGGAGACCAATTTTGCCGACGCCCTCAAAGATGTAAAACTCCCGGTGCTGACAAAACCACTCGGCTTTGCAGCTTCCGATGAAGCCTTGCGCGCCATCCTGAATCTTGGTTTGCCGGTGTCGGAACTCAATAAAATCATGGCCAAAGCCGCCGCTGTCAAAGGCGGATCGGAAATCATCACCGACCTGCTGCGGGTGCTTCAGTTTGAAAGAAATGTTTCTCTTACCCATTTCGATAAACTGATTAAAGGCCTCGCGGAAGGCAGCGACATCGAATTCAGGGCAGCCCGCCATCTATTGGATGAAGCGGAACGCTTTGCCAACGCCTCCGCCGCAGGGCTAAAGAAATTCAAATACAGCGGCCTGGAAAAAGCCGATATATTACTGGGCCGCTTCAGCTTAACCGAACTGAATACGCTGATGAATGCCCGCTGGTCGGAAAGCTTTGTCAATAGCCTTTACGAAGTGGCCGATAAAATGCCGACGCTTAAATTCGACGAAATCAAAGCCCTGATTACCCGGGCGGGCGGAAGCAAAGCGCCAGGCGATCTGGGCCGATTGCGGGAAATTTTATCGACCATCAAAGCGCCTTCTACTTCTTACGACGAAGCCGTTAAAATCATTCAAGCCGCCGATTCCTTTGCCGCAGACGTAGCTAAGGCGATGAAAGATCCCGCAACCGGTTACGATGCGATGGTAAAACTGATTTGGGGAGAAAAGGTAGCGGTGGAAGACGGCGCTATTAAAGTCACGGAAGCATTAGGCAAGAGCGGTTCGGATGCTTACCAAACCGTATTCCAATTGGGCAAGGGAGAATCCTTGGCAAAAAACATGGTCTCAGGAGGCGCGCTCAGCAAAGACAAGTGGAAAGTTTTCAGGAAAGTGATTGATGATTCCAATATAGCGACTTCGATTAAAAACAACATCATCGGGGAAATGTGGACCCGGGTAAACGCCGAAGCATACCAAGAACTGGGTTATAAAGTTTACCGCGAAGTCGGCATCACCAATGGCACAACTCTCGCAAAAGCCGACATCATCCTGGAAAAAGGCAACGAAATTATAGTGTTGGAATGCAAAAGCGGAGGTGCTGCTTACTCCAAAGGACAAGACATTATTTACCCCTTATTGCAGGACGGCAAATTCAAAAGCGTGATGCTCAACGGCGATGAGGCGCTGGCAAAAAAATTCGCCGACCCCGCGTCAAAGATCAAGTTCATAACGGCAAGGGAATCGGAGATTATTAAATGATAAAATCAAACTTCAATTTAGCATAACGGGATAATCGCAATGAGCTGGAAATTTGCCGGGATTATTTTTAAAAAGAACTATAAAGCCGCCTACCCCGAGC
>JALNYY010000161.1 GCA_023229605.1 Methylobacter sp. | reverse complement strand
GATAACCGCCCGCTGCATTTTTTTACAGTCTAACTGATAAGCAAAGCCATTATTTATGTTTAACAATCCATCCATTGCAAAAATAAGCGGCAGCCGAGCCGGCTTTTTAGGATTTATCGGCTCCAATGCACAGGCCAACCGCCATGAACGTTTAATGCCATCCTGCGCCGGAATCGGCGCAGGCATGGCATCGACAGGCATGCGATGTAAAAAACGCCCCAGCTCCTTGTTGCAGAACTTCTCATAAACACGAGTGGAAAGAATAAACTTACGCCGGGCATCGTCAACGACTTGGGACGGCATCGACACCATGCGGTTTTGCGCCAGGTGACAAATACGAAAATAGTCTTTTAAGTCCTGAAAGACCATATCAAGCTGCTGCTCTGTTAATTGCGGGTATTTTTGCGATAACTTGCGGCGAATGCCTTTGTGAAAACAATATTGCTCGATGCATTTAAGTTGCCTGGCTTTATTAGCCTTGACCGCAAAATAAATCAGACTGAGTACGGCAGCCCCGACCAGAAGAACATATAAATTCAATGCCGTAACCCGTGTATTCAATCGCTTATAAACAAGCCGATACTTTCTGCCGTATCGGCTTGTAGAAAAACTTCTCTACGATTACGGCGCCGGATTGAGCGCAACAACCGCAGCGACAATAGCCACTAAAGCCAGTATTATCAGCACGATAGTACCTTTCTTAGTATTGAAAAAGCCTGCGGACTTGTCTTCCAGAATTTCCACGCCCTCAATATAGGCATTAACCGCTTTAAACTTGCCCCGATTATCTCTTGCAACCTGGTAATGGATAACATCGCCGGTCACCGGACGGCGGCTCGTTCCCTTCAGCGCCGAAATATGTATAAAAATATCTTTTCCTCCATCCTCAGGGCTGATAAAGCCAAACCCCCGATCCTCTTTCCATGTTTTTAAAACTCCCTTAATCATTGTTTTTGTCATAAAAATTTCTTTTTGTTGTTTTAGCCTTATCTACATAATATAGATAAAAAGCACTAGCTGCGGTGTCTGAGTTTTACAGCTGTTTTTACGAAGCATATCCGGAGTGGCCAAGAGCTATCGCTTGGCGCATCAATTGACGCTAGTAAAACAGAGAATTCCGGTCGGATCATGCAAGACTGCATGATCCGACCGGAATTCCATGTAACCTAGATTTTTTTCTTGATGATGACCTTATCGTCAATAATCAACTCCGATATTCCACCCAAAGACGCGTGCAATGTACACGATGCCGTTTTGAACCCTTTTTCACCCACCCATTTCAAAGTAACGTAAGTTTCCTTGTCGCTCTCGACTTCAGAAGGAAAAAACACCTGCTCTCCTGTTTCCTCCTTGATTTTTGGCGGGCATTTTTCATTTGCCATGGTTTGCATTGCAACATTGTTTCTAATCTTTGCCGCAGCTTCCACTTGCTCAACAGGCTGGTCTTCTTTACTTAAGCCAACCATAACAAAGCCCATTACAAAAACGGCAACAACAGCCAGCATGATTTTTTGTGCTTCAGACATTTTTCTTCTCCTCATTGTGACAATCGCCAGCCATTTTACAGGTTGCCCGGCGTATTTACCTTAAAATTCTATGACTACAATCCATCCTCAACAATTTGGCTGTATTGGCTCAAAAATATTGATCCAGTATATCAATGCGTATGAATAAACCGCCACGCGTAATATTTTTCTAAAATTCAATTCCCTGTTCAGCCTTGATCCCTTGCTCATAAGCGTGTTTTATTTTGACCATTTCGGTTACGGTATCGGCACAACTGATGACTTCAGGCGCCGCATTGCGGCCAGTCAGAATCAAATGCATCCAGGCCGGTTTTTCATCACGGATGAAATCGGCTATTTCCTGACCGGAAATCCAATTATAGCCGCAACAGTAATTGATCTCATCCAGCAACACCACATCGAATTGTTCAGACAGAATCTTAGCTTTACTGAATTCCCAAATCTCCCGGCTGGTTTTAATATCCTGCTCAGGATTTTTAGTGTCCCAGGTAAATCCGTCGCCCAAAACATGCCATTCGATATTATCAAAACGTTCGGCGGCTTTTTGTTCGCCGGTTTGCCATTTCCCCTTAATATATTGAATGACGCAGACTTTCATATCCCAGCCTGCGGCACGAAAAACCATGCCCAAAGCACTGGAAGATTTTCCCTTGCCTGATCCGGTATTGACCAAAACCAGCCCCCGTCGTCTATCTCTGGATTTCATAACACCATTCCGTAAGTTGAGTATACATAACAATTTGCGTCTTACAGACGCCATGCATTATCGCCTGAATACACTTAAAAACAAACGTCCGGCCTTGGCAAGGTCGCCGCGCGCACAGATTGCGCAATCGATGAAGTTGGCTCGTTCCGGATTTGCGGAGTAATTTTTCCAAGCGAACGTCATTATCGACACGAGGGGATGTGGACCGAGTTGTCCGGCAATCTGACGGGCATTTCCTGATAATCCACGGATGCAGTGATAGGCGCTAAATCAGCATCAGGGCGTTTGGATGAAAAGCAATCAACCTGCGCAGGTGAGCGGAGCTTGATCGACTTCTATGCCGCTGTAATTGAATGTTGCAGTTCGTATACTTAGGCGCGCCCAAGCGCATAGCATATTTTTATGGTAAGGCTCTGGACTGTATTCGATATTTGGTTTGTGTTTTCCGCGCCGCCGTTAATTTTTTTTAAATTTGTATCAACATCGATTACAACTATTTTTTTGCCGCATCACGAGCACTTAAAACCTCAAACTCAAGCTTTATGGCTCGCTGCACCCAGACATCGCATGATAGTTTAAGTTTCCAGTTTTGCTGCTTTAGATTATCAATGTATTCGTTTGAGTCTTTTAAATGGGATTCTATAACCTTAAGCTGGCTTTCAATCTCTCCCAAGGTTTTGGTATTGCTTTTCAATGTTTCGCGCAGCAAATACTGGGCATTCCTGCTTTCGTTTAATTCATTTATTTTTTGATTTATTTCTCTTTCAAGTTGCTCTATCTTGGTCACGCGAAGTCCTCCCTTTGGCGCCATAAAACTGCGGTATTGAAGGCAGTTCCGTAGACCTGTTTTTTACATCCCGGATTGCCTGATTTGTTTTGTCCTCACTGAACTCCCGATGTTATGGTGCAGACAACGCCGCCATTGAACTGCACACCATATATGTTCTCGGCGGCGTCATCCAACCCTGATCAAAACTCTTCCCACTCGCTATCATCGTGTTTCGGTTTGCTGCGGGCAGCAGGCGCTACTGGCTTCGGCGCCACTACCGGAGTTACCGGCGCTTTGGCTTTAAACGGTGCAGAAGCTTTCTTTGAAGTTACTTTAAAGAAACTAAGCAACTTGGTCATGTTGGTAGACTGTTCACTCATAGAAATACTGCCCGCCGCCGCCTGTTCCGCCAAAGCCGCATTTTGCTGAGTAATATCGTCCATTTGAGCAACCGCCTGATTGACTTGCTCGATACCCGCCGATTGCTCTGAACTGGCGCTGGCAATATGCGAAACAATGTCGCCAACTTTCGCAACGCTCTCAACAATTTCAGTTAGCGCAGCGCCGGTTTCATTAACAAATGCCGTTCCGGCACGCACTTTCTGCACACTGTTCTGAATCAGCTCATTACTTTGTTGGGCAGCCGTTGCGCTCCGTTGAGCCAGGTTACGAACTTCTGTCGCCACGACCGAGAAGCCTCGCCCCTGCTCTCCCGCCCTGGCGGCTTCTACCGATGCGTTTAACGCCAACAGATTGGTTTGGAATGCAATTTCATCTATCACGCCAATAATTTCAGCAATCTTATTGCTGCTGTCATTGATTTCCTGCATGGCTGCGATAGCCGACTTAACTACATCGCCGCCTTTTTGGGCCAATTGACTTGCTGAATTGACAACCTCTGTCGCTTGAACCGTGTTTTGGGCATTATTTTTCACGGTGCTGGCCAGCTGCTCCATACTGGCTGCGGTTTCTTCCAGGCTCGCCGCTTGTTGTTCGGCGCGACCGGAAAGATTGTTGTTGCCGCTGGCCATTTCCTGCGACGAACTGTCTATAAAATCAGCCGCGTCCCTGATTTGAATAATAAAATCGCTCAATTTTGCCAGTGTGCCATTGATATTATTCTTGCATTCAGCATAGACGCCTTGGTAGTCATTAGTAATAGAACTGGTTAAATCGCCTTGGGACATGCTTTCCATAACTCTATTGATGTCATTAAAGGCGCACTCTATGACATCCGTCAGTTCATTGATGCCGGACGACAGCATTTTGGCGAATCCCTGTTTATCGCTCATGTTAATGCGGCTGCCCAGATCGCCTGCTTTAACATCCTGCACTAATTGTCCAATCTCTTGTTCAATTAAAATGTCCTGGGTCCTGTTTTTCCATTCAGCAACAAAACCGATGCGCTCACCCTCGTCATTAATAACAGGGCTGGCAATAACATTCATATGTTGACCGGCAATAATCAGTTCCGAGCTATACGGTTGCGTTAAGTTCGCCAACAAGCGTCGTTGATGAGAGGGATCTTTGTGAAAGCTATCTATATTTGTACCGATCAGTTTACCGACATTGAAATTCGGCAACTGTTTATGAATATCATTTTCTACAGCCTTGAGCATCCGCTCAACGCTATCGTTCATATAAATAATTTCCATATTAGTATCGGCCACCATGACACCGGACTGGACATTATCCAGCGCCTGGTTGATCCGCATGGCTTTTGAAGCCTCCTCCCTGGATTGCGCCAAATCCAGGCTCAGATTCACTTCCATTGAATACAAGGCGCGCTGGAAATCACCGATCAGATCATTCCGGGTTAAATCCTGCACATTGCCGAACCTTTTCTCGGCCAGACGATAAAAAATACCGATGGTTTTATTTAACATCGTGGTGAAGCTTTTGATTACGTTGAAACCTATCGTCGATGCAATCGCGACTGACGCTGCAACCCCTGCTAACAGCAAATAATCCTCCGCTAAAAACAACTGATACATCAAATAGAAAACGGGAATCAACAGCACTGCCAGCGCCACGGCCATTTTTTTCCAGACATTCATTTCCTTGATTGATTTAGCCATTGCCGCTAAACCCGCAGGTCTCATCGTGGCTTTCTTGGCATTAAGCAGCTGGTATAACTGCTCTGCTTTTTCAATCTTTTCACGGCTGGGAGCGCGTCGAACGGAAAGGTACTCATGGACCTTGCCGTTCTTAAATACAGGCATTGCATTCGCTTCCACCCAGTAATAATCGCCGGATTTGGTCCTGTTTTTTACCACGCCAGCCCAGGGTCTAAGCGCTTTTAAAGTTATCCATAAATCTTCAAAAGCCTCCGCAGGCATGTCCGGATGGCGGACAATATTATGCTCTGCGCCTATCAGTTCATCACGGGTAAATCCGCTGATATTGATGAACTCATCATTGACGTAAGTAATAACGCCTTTTAAATCGGTTCGTGTAACTAATAACCCGCCTTTTTTCATCAGGACTTCCTGATTAGTTACCGGCATATTTACTTTCATTTGCACTTCACCTTACGAACTAAAACATTCGTTATTATTGTTATTAATCTTGGCCCGAGTTTTCTAATTTGAGATTTGGCCGGATGCTCACACGCACCATTTCCAAACCATTCAGTCATCAGAGTTCCCAAAAGGTACGCGGCGCGTACCTGCCTTAGCGCTGATTACTTTGTTTCCCATACCCGCAGGAAACTACGTTTTTTCTTCTTCTCCAGGATTGCCTCGATGCGCCCAATACAACCGCCGCAATGACTGCCGACCCGTATAGACTCAGACAATTTTTCTATTGAATCGTGGCCTTCTCTAATGGCCTTTTTTACTTCCGCCTTGGAAACATCAAAACATAGACAAATGCACATAATAATTTAGTTAGTTCTTATTTTTTATTTAACGAATTATTACGGGCTGAATATCCGCAACAATTTCCACGTCCAATTCCCTAAAACCTGTTTGAATATACCAGATAAAACGGCGGAACTTAATGTCATTAGGGCATATAAATAGGTCATATTGCCCTAAGTACCCGTTTTTGCCCCGCCTTTTGTTGAAACGGCTATCAGAAAACCACGAAAATGCCCATGAAATAAGCCATCCAGCTGTTTATTGGGTTTATTATGAGTCAAATAATAGGCCTTAGAAATCAGCTAATCACCCTCATATCAATAAGACTTACAAGAGATTGTATGTAGGCATATTCCTACACACGTAAAACAATTAGACAACTTTCCCTGTGTCATCGCCGGGACATGCAAAAAATAATTGAGGAGTATAGCGAACCGCTGTCCGGATAACTTCGGCAAACAATACGCAGTCTCAATCAAGCAAATCGTTCTTGAATGCGTAATGGATAATTTCGGCGTTTTTGGACATGTTCATTTTTTTCATCAGGCGGGTTCGATAGGTGCTGATAGTCTTAACGCTGAGCGTCATTTGCTGGGCAAGATCGGTAATGCTTTTACCTGCGCAAATACCGCAAAAAACCTGAAACTCGCGGTCGGTCAGCGTGGTATGCAGAGGTATTTCCTGGCTTGGATTTAATTCCGCAATCAGTTTTTCGGTCATCGTCGAGCTAATGTATTTCCCTCCCTTAGCGACCTTGCGAATCGCCGCCACCAACTGTTCAGGCGCGCTCTCTTTGGTCAGGTAGCCGTCAGCTCCCGCGCGCAGCATTCTGATCGCATATTGATCTTCCGGATACATGCTCAAAATCAGAATGGGCAGGTGCGGAGATTGATGCTTGGCCAGTTTAATCAACTCCATAACATTTTTACCCGGCATGGCGATATCGAGCAGCATGACGTTCCAGCCTTCATCCCGGATAAATTTTAAAGCCTCATCGCCCGAGCCGGCCTCACCGAAGATCTCCATATCGGGAATATCGGCGAGAATTTGCTTCAGCCCTTGCCTGACAATGGCATGATCGTCGGCAATCAATACTTTAATCATCACAACCATCGCTTCCCGGTGACTTTAGATGCATATTTAACACGAGCGTGGTTCCTTTTCCCGGATTACTGACGATTGTGACTTTTCCTCCGCAATGACGCGCGCGCTCATGCATGCCCAAAATGCCGTATTTACCGGTTTTGTACATCTGCGCTTTAGTCATGCCGCAACCGTTATCCGTTATTTTCATCATCAGACTGTTTGCAGTAGTTTCAACATCTAGCGTTACTTTGGCGGCCCTGGAATGCAGCGCAATATTGGTTAATGCTTCCTGCATAATGCGGAAAACTGCGATATTCCTGCTTTCATCCATTGCGATATTATGTTCCGGCGCCGTCAAAACGCATTGCATACCGGTTTGCTGCCTGAATTCATCAAGCTTCCAGTCTATGGCTGCTAATAAGCCAAGATGATCCAGGATGCTTGGCCTGAGATCGGCAATAATTCTCCTGACAGACTGGATTGCATCGTCAAGGTGCCGGCTCATCACAGTGATTTTTTCATGACATAAGAATAAGCCTGCCGGTAACTGCTTGTTCAACCAGCTTAAATCCATTTTGAGCGCTGCCAGAAGACTGCCCAATTCATCATGAATTTCCCGGGCGATTCGGGTTCTCTCGTCTTCACGGGCCGTTTCCAGATGACCGGACAAATCCAGCAGCGCTTCCTCCGCCTGCTTACGCTCAGTTATATCATGCACCGTGCCGATAAAAAAATGACGCTGTTCGACCTCGAATTCGCTAACTTTCAGTTCCATCGGAAAAACGACGCCGTCTTTTCTGGCTCCTCGCACTTCACGTTCGGAACCGAGTATTTTAGCCTTGCCGCCGTCCAGATAGTTTCTCAAATAAGAATCGTGGCACCGCTGTTCAGGTTCGGGCATCAACTTGTTAATACTATGACCGACCAACTCCTCGGCAGAATAGCCGAAAAGCCTTTCGACAGACGGATTGATTTTTTCGATTATCCCATTTTCATCAATAATGACAATGCCATCGGATACGTTGTTGAAAATAGAGCGCATCCTTGCTTCGCTTTTACTCAGCAAGTCTTCCATTTCTATACGGCGCGTCACATCGTTAAGCACTCCTACATAGTGGGTTATCCTGCCTTGTTTATCGCGTATCGGCGAAATATAGACTTCATTCAAGAACAAACTGCCGTCTTTGCGGTAGTTGCGCAAAATCGCATGCGCATCACGATAGTCATGCAATGCAGCGCGTAATTCGGCAATGTCCGGCTGATTCTTATCGCCCTGTTGCAAAAAACGGCAGTTATGGCCTAACACTTCCTGCCTGGAATATCCGGTGGTGCGCAAAAAAGCTTCATTGGCGTAAATAATGGGAAAATCTTTATCCGCCAGACCGGTAATGACAATGCCATTGCTGCTGGAATCGATGGCGTACTGCATCAGATGCAATTCCTCTTCATTTTTGCGACGGGAGGTGATGTCCTGTAGAACGCCGTATAACTGCACTACTTTGCCGTCAACACGGTCACAAACCGGCAATGAATGGTCGCTGAAATAGCGGATGTCGCTATCGTTAATAATAACTCGGTACTCGCTGGTGTCTTCGCGCCCCTCCAGTAGTTTCTTAAACCGGTCTCGAACGATTTTTTTATCTTCCGGGTGAATCGGCAATATCCAATCGTGAGCCTGTTGTTTTGACTTATCATCGAATACTGCATTGCTGATAAGCCGTTTTAACTGTTCCGTAGCCCATTCCAATATCGGCTTGCCCTCCGGCGAAACACCGATGGAATAAGCGAAATCCGGTGTAAAACGGGAAATGAAAGGGTCCCGTCTTTCATATAGCTGTAACGTGTTATCTATGTCTTTGCGACACCCTGTTTTTTTTGCCTCAAGCAGGCTTGGGTCTATCGCCTCGAGTAAACGGTGCCGGTTGCGCTTGACAATATAATCCGCCATGCCGCTTTTGATCGCAGCGGCGGCTATGTCTTCGCTTCCGGAATCGGTCAACATGATGACCGGCAGACC
>JALNYY010000160.1 GCA_023229605.1 Methylobacter sp. | reverse complement strand
CTCGGGGGCGGGAAATTCCGAGCGTCCGGTGAGAACCAGTCGGGCACGAGCTGTCCGTGCCAGCTCCTCGGCCAGAGCCAGACCGATGTTGCCAAGCCCGCCGGTAATCAGATAGACGCCTTGTTCTCGCAACAGCCGAGGGCACTCTACTGACCCCTTCAACTGCGCCGGTTCGAAGCTTTGCAGCCAACGCTGGCCTCCACGGTAGGCAACCACGGCATCCCGTGAGCGCCCAACCAACTCGCCAATCAGGTGATCGCTCAACCCGGCATTACGTCGCTGGGCGCGTGGTGAAATGGCGATGTCAATACTCTTGCAGCGCAGATTCAGGTACTCTTGCGGAATACTCTTGCAGGCACCAAGTATCGTGGCTTTGGCAGGGCAGATCTGTTCATCGCCGTTAACCAGATGCATCCCGTTTGACACGACTCCAATGTCGACAGGGGTCATGACACGATTTTTAGCGAGCGCCTGTGTAAGCCACAAGAGGCTGTAAAAGCCCAGTTCCTGGCAGACTTGAAACAACTCGATCTCTGGCAGCCGCAACTCTTTGCCGGTAATGCTCCACATGTGAACGATCTTGTCCGGGATCTGGCCTTGCGCGACAATATCCGCCAGCAGAGTATCGTAGTGCTCGGGCCGCTGCGGATCGAGGGAGTAGAGATGCACGCCGATCCGCGCAAATTCCGTTCCCGGCTTGACGGTGAGCACCGTCTGCTCCTTTTGTTCGAGCCGATGCACTAGGTTGGCTCCAACGCCGCAAGCATCCTCGAAGATGAGCCAGCAAAGCCTCTGCTGACCGAGAAGCGAGTCTTCGAGCTCGCAGGCAAATCCGCGTTTCCACGACGGGGCATAAAACCAATCCGTGATATCCGGCTTTTTGATTGAGCTACGAGCGCGGACAGAAGCGGCTTCATTAGCCGGCTCCACCCAGTACCGCTGCCGCTCGAACGGATAAGTCGGCAAAGACATTCGGAAATGTCTCTCATGTCGGTGGAACTGCGACCAATCGATCTGCACAAATAACAACCAGAGCCGCCCAAGGGTGTTCAAAATAAAATCCGTATCTTTTTGCGACTCTTGGGGGTGGCGTAACGAAGAAAACACGCGCTGCTCCGTAGACTTCTTGGGATGCCGACGGGCAAACGTACTCAATGCCATCCCTGGGCCGACTTCGAGAAGGATGCAACCCTCTTCGTCGAACACTGTGTCTAAACCATCGGCAAAACGCACCGGCTCACGCACATGCCTGGCCCAATAATCGGGGTTTGTCGCTTGATCCTGAGTGATCCAGGTTCCTGTGACACTCGATACAAAGTGGAGCTTTGGGGGCTTGAGGTCAATCTTGCGAACCACCTCGGCGAATGGCTCGATGATCGGATCCATCATTGCCGAGTGAAAAGCGTGAGAGGTATGAAGATGCCGACACTCGATGCCGTCGGCACCCAGTTGTGCGACCAATTGCTCGATCCTGTCGGTATGGCCGGCGACGACACACATGGATCGGTCATTGACTGCGGCGAGACAGACTTTTCCTTGCAACAAAGGGAGAACTTCTGCTTCCGGCAACGGTACCGCCAACATTGAACCACTTGGGAGAGATTGCATCAAGCGCCCGCGTTCAGCCACGAGCTTCAGTGCATCTTCCACCGAAAAGACTCCGGCGAGGCAGGCCGCGACGAATTCACCGACGCTATGGCCGATCATCGTATGCGGCTGCACACCCCAGTCCATCCACAAGCTAGCCAAGGCGAACTCTACAACGAAAAGAGCCGGCTGGGTAATTCTCGTCTGCCGGAGCATATCTGCTGTACCGGTTTGTCCTGCGTGGGGATAAATCGCATGACGAAGATCCAATCCGAGGATCGGGCTCAGCAGCTCGGAGCAGCGATCCACCTGCTCGCGGAAAACCGGCTCGGCGCGATAGAGGTCTGCTCCCATGTTGGGGTATTGCGACCCCTGTCCTGAGAACATGAAGATGACAGGCCGGTTGCGCGTCCCGTTCCGTTCTGTCGTCACCCGTTTTGGTTCCAACCCTTCGAGGGCGGCAAGCGCATCGTCCATAGCTTGGCAGACTAGCATCCTGCGGTAGGCAAAGGCGCGTCGGCCTACCTGGTAGGTGTAGGCGATGTCAGCGAGATTCTGACCCGGATGTTGCCTCAAGTGTTTTGCGAGATTTTCGGTCGCCGTATCGAGAGCCGTCTTGGTTCTCGCAGAGAGCACGAGGAGATAGCTGGAATGACTGTTTGGTAGAATACTGCACGGAGGAGCTTCCTCCAAGACGACATGCGCGTTGGTTCCACCGATGCCAAACGCGCTGACACCCGCACGCCGGGGCCATGGTTGCTGTTTCCATTCAGAGAGGCGGCTGTTGACATAAAAAGGGGTCTGCGCGAAATCAATCGCCGGATTCGGTGTTTCAAAGTGCAGACTCGGAGGCAACATCTTGTGTTTGAGCGAGAGGACTGTCTTGAAAAATCCGGCGATGCCTGCGGCATGATCGAGATGCCCGAAATTCGTCTTGACGGAGCCTATCGCACAGTAACCCTTTTTCTGTGTGCTTGCGCAAAATGCTTGCGTGAGGCCAGCGATCTCGACCGGGTCTCCCATAACCGTACCGGTTCCATGAGCCTCGATATAGCCGATCGTCGCCGGCTGGATGCCCGCCTCGGCATAGGCCCGTTTAATTACTGCTGCCTGACCAGCCAGCCCAGGCGCTGCGTAGCTCGCTTTCGAAGAGCCGTCATTGTTGAGTGCCGCCGCTTTCACAATGGCATGAATGCAATCGCCATCTGCCAACGCATCGGCAAGCCGCTTTAGCACCACCAGACCGACACCGTTTCCGAAGATCATGCCCTGTGCTTTGGCATCGAACACCCGACAATGCCCATCCGGTGAAAATATCCCACCTGGCTCGTGGTAATAACCCGTTTTATGAGGCACTCGCACACAAACGCCACCCGCCAGAGCCATGTCACTTTGCCGACTCAGTAGATTCTGGCATGCCATGCAGATGGCGACCAGCGACGTGGCGCAAGTGCTCTGGATGCTGATACTCGGGCCTCTGAGGTTCAGCTTATAGGACGCATGCGTGGTTAGGTAATCCTTATCATTCCCAACCAATACCTGTAGGAAGCCCATGCGAGCAACGAATTCCGGGTTCTTGAGCAGTTGCTGAAAGTACGTGCTCATGGCAGAGCCAGCAAACACTCCGATATTGCCCTTGTATTGATCAGGATCGTACCCCGCGTCCTCCAGCGCATGCCAAGCACACTCCATAAACAAGCGCTGTTGCGGATCCATGCTTTCGGCTTCTCGCGGGCTGAGGCCGAAAAACGAGGCGTCGAACAGATCGATGTCTTCCAGAATACTGCCGACATTGACATAGTTCCGGTGGTGGTGAACCGCTGGGTCGACACCCGCCTCCGCCAGTTCCTCAGGCGAGTAGACGTGGATAGACTCGACACCATCACACAAGTTCTGCCAGAAATCCTCAATGTTTTTCGCACCGGGAAAGCGACCGCTCATGCCGATAACTGCGATATCTGTCGAGGAATAGGGTACTTGCCGCACATACTTTTCCAGTTGTATCTCCTTTTTAAATCACAAGCCAACGTCCAATTCAATCTCTAAAGCAAATTTAGCGAGGACTTGTAGTGTACGGGAGTGCGCGGTTTGAGTATTTTGTGAATAACGGGGCTTTTATGGATCTTTTGAAAAGCGAGTGGGGTAAGCAGCATAAGGGTTGAACCTGTGAAAAATCGAATTTACCAGCAATAAAAAACATCCCCATGCGCATGGTGTGGGTGCTGGTATAGCCGCACACTTTGCGTTTAGCCGCTTGAAACAAGCCATTGAGCGCTTCGAGGAACTAATTATCGCCGGGGAAGTAGTACCCTCCCCCGGCGCAGAAACTTCCGTTAACCTACTATTCTCCCCGATTGCATGCTCTTCCTTTGCGCGAAGGTGCTTTCTACGTCCGTGTGGAAGGATGTCGGGACGTTAGCCTTAACCCAATTGATGTCTTTGGCATATTTGAAATGCATGGCTCGTTCCGCACGGGCATCACCAACCAAGATGCCGTTAGCGAAAAAACAACCTGTTTCCGGAGCGGGATCGTTAAAGTGCGGAGCTTGTCCGAGAGAAAGATTCCAGAGATTCCTGTTGTCTGCCGGAAGCGTGGTCACTGCCGTCACTTTAGCCGCGCCCGCAAGGGTGATTACTTCATCGCCCTTTTTCAATTGGTGTGTTTGAACGCCGCCTTTCGGGGTCATAATTATATGGCGTGTAGAAGCGACAAGCGTATGCCCGCCGCTGACTTCGATCTTCAATACCTCGCCGGGGTGGGCAGCCACATGCGTGGCGCTTACCGTTCCATGTCCGTTGTCGTTATCGGTGCGTACCTTGTCGCCTGCCTTGAAATCGGCAATGGCTTTTAGCGAACCATCGGCCAGCATTACCTGGGTGTCTTCGCCAAGACAGTGCCAGATAAACTCTAGCGGCATTATGTAGGCTATGCCGTCCAGCGGGTCGGTGTCCGGCACATCAGAGCTCTGGATGATAGCTGTTACATTACTCCCATCCTGAAGGGTCACGGTTATGTTCACCGTGAGGTAAGCCTTCATATTGCTGGACCATGGAATATTATTGAACACGACGGGGTTGTAAGGAGGGGAAGATGGTGGGATGGAGTTCGCTTCCATCGGCAGGTTCCAGGTAAGCGTTTTTCCTGTGGGATCCACCGTGGTGTTTATTTGGAAAGCGTTGTAGACATTGGTCATGTCGGTAGGATTGATCTGGCTCTTTCCCCCCGAGTCGGTACGTATTACGAAAATCTCCACGATGAAGTTTTTAGTCGGATTAAGGGCCATTATTGGCTGCGTGAAGGTCACCGATCCGACCAGCGGCACCCGGCCTATTGGGTGGTCTTGAATCGCTTCGTAGTAAATGTAATCACAATTGGTAAGATAACCTTGTGGACGACCGAGGCCTATATTGATGGCAGTCGGGTCGTAGGGGGTGGTGTTGCCCGCTTCATGTTTGGGTTCAGTCACGGTGGGGTCGGCTACTATGCCTGCAACTGCGAGTATTGTACTGGAGACAGGTGTTCCGCCCCCCACAGGCATATAGGTGGCGGTCAAATACGCTTTCGCGCCATTAACGAAAGGCTGGGCGGTATTGTTGTCAGTGCCTACCCCCAAGGTGTTCAGTGGCGCTTGCCCGGCGTTGGCACCGTTAGCGATAAAATAGCCGCTGGTGGGATCCTTGACAACAAGGGAAAGGTTGCAGGTCTGGAAGCCTCCGACGACTGTGCCGTACCAATTTGCAGCAGCCAAATTCGTGTCTATCGCCTGACCTACCTCTGGAATACCAAAAGTGGTCTGCCAACCATTAGCAATATTCACCGCCGCAGTGCCGACGGATTTTAAGGGGGGCTCTGGCTTCGTATTGCGTGCATTGTCAATCGCTTTATGGAGGCCGGGGTAGTTGACTTCGTCCATGCCTGTGAAGGTGTGCATAAATTTTATAAAGGCACGTTGGTCGGGGTCGGAATGGTCGTGCTCCATTGATCCGCCGTTATCTTGGATCATCTTGTCGATTTTCTGGAACAGTGCATTTTGTTCATCGGTCAGTGTTTTTTGATTCATGTTATATTTATCCTTAGCTGAAATGTGCATAAAAGAAATTTCTGTTCTTGCTAAAACAATTGAGTTGCCAACTTAAGACGGGGCAAGCACAAAGGCTTAACCTCAGACATTGTCCCAGCCTAGATTGGTAGCCTACAATTGAACCTTGGTTCCTCAGTTCGTACCACGTTGCGCCAAAATCGGCGGGGACAGAACCCGTTATTCCCCGCTCCGGTAATAAACAACGGTTTCGGGAACAACCCGGTTGCCATCGGTTTTGACGAGCCGTTGCAAGCTATTGAATTTAGTCTCGAAAGATAGCATCTGCTCGGCTTGGATGGCCGCTTGCCTGCGGTAAGCAAGCAGTTCGGACTTAAACTGCTCGTTCTGCTCTTGTAAAGAAACCAGTACAGCCTGTTGCTGGGCGTTGAAGGCCTGTTGTTTCAAGTTGTCGGCATGTTCGTGTTGCAACTCCCCCAACAGCAGCGGGATGAGCAAGTGGTAATAAACGGCCAACGGCTTACCGTTCGCGTCATACTGCACCAGATCGGGGAAAACCTTGGCCACTTCCTCTGCGATCAGGCCGTACTGCACGGGATAGCCACCCTTTTCATCGGCTTGTTTGTAGCGGAAGGTCACCGGACGCAGGCTCAAAATATTCTGGCTGGTGGAATCCAGCGACTGAATATCTTTTTTGAAGCGTTGCGAGGATGGTTGAATTCCCAGTTGACCGTTGCCGTTGATGTAGACGGCAGCACCGCCAGTGACCGTTACCCCTGAAATACCGGCAATATAGGTTTGGCTTTGGGTATTACTGCCAATGCGGATCATGCCCGAGTCTCCAGCAACACCTGAATTGCCTATATCTATGTTGTTGCTGCCCGTAGTCAGGTTGTTGCCGGCTTGGTATCCGATAGCCACATTGGAACTTCCGGTATTATTGTAGAGCGCATTAAATCCGTTGGCGGTGTTGTAGTTGCCCACCGTGTTGGAGTAAAGCGCATTTGTCCCATCGGCGGTGTTGTTGATGCCTATCGTGTTTTTAAGAAGCGCGCCTGCTCCATTGGCAGTGTTGCCGCCACCCGTCGTGTTGGCGGCGAGCGCATTGCCGCCATTGGCGGTATTGTAGACCCCCACCGTGTTGGCATAGAGCGCATTTACTCCATTGGCGGTGTTGTTGCTTCCCGTCGAATTGGTGATGAGCGCTCCTGCTCCACTGGCGGTGTTGCCGCCACCCGTCGTGTTGGCGGCGAGCGCATGATCGCCGCTGGCGGTATTGTAGATGCCTGTCGTGTTGGCGTAGAGTGAAAAATCGCCATTAGCGGTATTGTAGTTGCCCGTCGTATTGGAATAAAGCGCATTTGTTCCATTGGCTGTGTTGTTGGCACCCGCCGTATTGGAGTAAAGCGCAGAATTGCCATTGGCGGTATTATTGGCACCCGTCGTGTTTAAAGAGAGTGCAGAATTGCCATTGGCGGTGTTGTAGTTGCCCGTCGTGTTGGCGGCTAGCGCAGAATTGCCATTGGCGGTGTTGTTGTAGCCCACCGTGTTGGCAGCGAGCGCAGAAATGCCATTAGCGGTGTTGTAGCTGCCCGTTGTGTTGGCGCGAAGCGCGGAAACGCCATTGGCGGTATTGCCGTTGCCCACTGTGTTGAAGTAGAGCGCATTTGCACCCGTTGCAGTATTGACATTACCAATCGTGTTGGAGTAGAGCGCCCCATATCCATTGGCTGTAGTATAGTTGCCCGTCGTGATGGATTGAAGCGCATTACAGCCAGTCGAGGTTTGAAAAGGGGAGCCTGAATTCGTAACGATACATGTAGCTTGAGCCGTAGCAGAAAAAGCCCAAGGCAAGCATAGCGCAAGCAACAGGGTACCAGGGTGAGAAACTTGTTTTTTCATGATGCACTCCAAAATATGTTGAAAAAATTCCAGAAATCAAAGGTCAAAGGAGTCAGATTGGATTGATTTTGATTTAAAACCAATTGAATTTGAACCCGAATAAAAGTCCGCTCTATAATAGTAAGGCGGCACTTTTGCCGTTAAATATGACAAAATATAATCGCCAACTGGCTAAACTTGCCCATTAACCTACGTATTAAATGTGAATTAAGAGCTAACGCGTAAAATAATTCCAAAAAAACATAGCGGCGGCCAACTTGCCGAATACATGTACCATCAGACCGCTGTATGATCGAACCTTGCCCGCGCATTCAATGCCTGTTTGTTGTTCAATCCAGCCGAATAAAGTTTCAATCGGCTGCCTGATACGAGAAACGGCAGTCGATAACCATTGATCCTGGGGCTCTAAATACCTTTGGCCTTTTTGTTTTTTTACCGGGTTAATACCGTCAGGCTTTGAGTTGCTCTCACTTCTTTTGCATCTGATCGGTGATAGGCTTTATCACCATAGAGCTCATTGTGATTTAATTCAGGCCTAATCTGATCAAATACGGTTCCATCGGCAACTTGCTCCCGTTACACCAATGTATTCAGGATTCGGCAACGTACCCGCTTGACGACGCCCGACGATATGAACCCGAACACCGTAATAGTACAGTTTCTTGGTTGAACAATAGCCCGCATCCGCTAATTCCCTTGCAACGCGTGCTTTAAACCGGTGACCTTGCTTGGCTAGCGCAACAGGAAAAGAATCCATCAACCAGACTTGCCCTTGGTTTTTTTCTGCTTGCTCTTGCTGAATGATTTCCAGCAATGGTGCGAAAACATCCGCTACTTTATTCAGTCGCTGAACAAAGGCTGTATAACTGGGTAGCCTTGGAAACCAATGCCGCAAATGGCGACCGGCATAACCATAGATCTTTTAATTAGCTCTCTATTTTTAGATGGATCGCGATGACTTCTTCATCGGTAAAACTCAGGTCTGCGTGTTTCGACATTCGCTGACTATAAACCCAAAGGTTATCCTGATAGTGCTTGCATACATACAGGTAAATTGTTATTAATTGTTCTTGCCAGTTCATCGCTTACTCAGAAGATTGGGGGAGTCGTGTCTTTCCCAATATTCTAGCCAAACCGGTGAGCAGGCTTCTATTTAGCTCTTAATTCACATTTAATACCTAGCTTTTATAATAAGCTAACAATATTCACCTGAGAAGCCTAATGATATTTTGCGTCATTAATAGCGGACATTATTTCCTCTAGCTTCGCATCAAAACACCACTGTTTTTTAGCCCTCCCTCCCTCTTCTTATCCGCATTCTTTACCTTAAAAGAGACTACACAACAGAGTCAGGCGTTCGCAGTAACAGGGATATAGAAACCTGATCTTGCCCCGATCTAGCGGACACTTGGCTAAGAGAGTAATCTCTAAAACCGAGGTCAATAATGAAAACAAAAAAAATCAAATTCCCCCGCTGTTCGCAACAA
>JALNYY010000011.1 GCA_023229605.1 Methylobacter sp. | reverse complement strand
GGAAACTCATCTTGAGTGCAACTTCCACTGCGGAGGAGCCGTTGTCGGCATAAAAACAGCGGCTTAGCCCTTGCGGGGTTATTTCGACCAGCTTTTCGGCCAGTTTGACGGCAGACTCATGGGTGAACCCGGCAAAAATCACATGCTCCAGGGTATCGAGCTGGTCTTTTAATGCCGCATTGATGATTGGATTGGCGTGACCGAATAAATTCACCCACCATGAGCTGATCGCATCGAGATAACGATTGCCGTCAAAATCTTCCAGCCAAACGCCTTGGCCTTTTTTGATAGGAATAACCGGGAAAGCCTCGTGATCTTTCATTTGCGTGCAGGGATGCCACAAAACGGAAAGATCGCGATTGGAGATGGAATGATTGGACACGGGCAAAAGACAAAAGGTGATAGGCTAAAGAAACTTCGCGCCTTTATATTTTATGGCTGGTTAAGCGATTCGACAAAAGAACGTACGTCTTCGTTCTCTACACGCTCGTAAATATCTTCGACCGATAATGTCAAGCCCACTGATTCGAAAGTCACACTGTCGCCCAGGAAATAATGACGGGATACCCAGCCTTCGCTACGGCGGCAGACTTCGACATCGACAAAGTCCTGCTCGATCAACACATATTCTTTCAGCATAGGCAGGGTTTGATAGGCGAACTTTTTGGCGGTTTCGTCCATTCTGCGGGTTGATTTCGATAAGACCTCGACAATAATAACGGGGTTTTCTGTGTAATAGGCATTATCGCTGTCATCCTCACACACGACCATGACATCGGGGTAAAAAAACTTACTACCGACTTTAACTTTAATATCCGATGAAAAGGATTCGCAGGGTGTGTTTTTTAATTGATTGCCAAATTCCCTGCTGACATTACCCGTAATACGTTGATGATTTTTGCTGGCGCCCGCCATCGCATAAACAGCGCCGTCAATATACTCGTGCTTTATCTCGCTAAGCAGTTCGGATTGTAGGTAGGCTTCTTCGCTAATCCAGTCTTCTTGTTTTAAGTTCGGCGCCATGATTTTTTACCTCAATGAATATTTACCGGATTCGTGCGGTCAGGCAGATTGTAAGTAAGCCTCGCTCGTAAGCATAGTAAATATAGGCTACCGATTTATATTCCCCAAAATCGACAGAGTAGGCGCCGCCTGATTCATCGTATAAAAGTGCAGGCCCGGCGCACCGCCATCCAGTAACCGTTGGCAAAGGTTGCTGACCACATCGAGGCCGAAGGCCTGTATCGATTCCCGGTCATCGCCGAAACTTTCCAAGCGCTTTCTAAGCCAGCGGGGAATATCCGCGCCGCACATTTCCGAAAAGCGGAATAATTGCGCATATTGGGTGATCGGCATAATGCCGGGAACAATAGGAATGTCTATGCCGTTTTTCTCGCAGGCATCGACGAAATAAAAATAGGCTTCGGCATTGTAAAAATACTGGGTAATGGCGGCGTCGGCGCCCGCGGCTACTTTGCGCTTGAAGTTCTTGAAGTCTTCGACGCTGCCGGCGGCTTGCGGGTGTACTTCGGGGTAGGCGGCAACGTGGATCTGGAAATGGTCGCCGGTTTCCTGGCGAATAAACTCGACCAGCTCGTTGGCGTAGCGGAATTCTCCGGCTGAGATGGTGCCGGATGGCAAATCGCCCCTTAACGCGACAATCTTGGTAATGCCGTGCTCCTGATAGTCTTTCAGGATCGCGCGAATATTGTCTTTGGTCGAGGCAACGCAGGATAAGTGCGGCGCGGCAGGGATGCCTTTGGCTTGAATATCAATGACCGTGGCGAAGGTTTTGTCGCGGGTTGAGCCGCCGGCGCCAAAGGTGACCGAGAAAAAATCAGGGTTAAGTTGCGCCAGTTTGTCCTGGACAACGTGCAGGCTTGCAGCACCTTCCTCGGTTTTTGGCGGGTAAAACTCGAAACTGAACAGTTGGGGGTGGCTTTTTTGCGATTGCATTTTAGGGTCTCACTGACGGGAATCTAACGACTGCATGGACAGATATTTGCTGAGATGAATGTTCCCACGGTTTCTGTCGGCATACCGGTGTAGACTCATTGCGCCCGTGCCGCAGGTGCGGCACGGGCTGCATTCCCACGGGAACCGTGAGAGAGATGATTAATCAATAACGATAATGATCGGCTTTATACGGCCCTTCAACCGGAACATTGATGTATTTGGCTTGCTCACCGGTCAATACGGTCAAATTCACGCCCAATTGTTTCAGGTGCGACCGTGCGACTTTTTCGTCCAGTTTTTTAGGCAATATATAAACCTTGTTTTCATACTGCGCGGCATTGTTCCACAGTTCCATTTGCGCCAGAACCTGGTTGCAGAATGAGTTAGACATCACGAAGCTTGGATGTCCGGTGCCGCAACCCAGGTTAACCAGCCGGCCTTCAGCCAGGATGATCAGGCGTTTTCCGTCAGGGAAAATCACATGATCGACTTGCGGCTTGATGTTTTCCCAAGTGTATTGACGCAGTGAGGCTATGTCGATTTCCGCATCGAAATGGCCGATGTTGCAGACAATCGCCTGGTCTCTCATCGCCGCCATATGCTGGTGGGTGATGATATTGAAGTTGCCGGTCGCGGTGACGAAGATATTCGCCAGCGGCGCCGCGTCTTCCATCGTTACGACGCGATAGCCTTCCATCGCCGCCTGCAATGCGCAAATCGGGTCGATTTCGGTAATCCATACCGTCGCGCCCAGGCCGCGCAAGGATTGGGCGCAGCCTTTGCCGACGTCGCCGTAACCGCAGACTACTGCAATCTTGCCGGCAATCATCACGTCGGTAGCGCGCTTGATGCCGTCAACCAACGATTCGCGGCAGCCGTAAAGGTTGTCGAATTTTGATTTGGTGACTGAATCGTTAACGTTGAAAGCAGGAACCTTTAATGTGCCTTTGGCGACCATTTCATACAGACGCAATACGCCGGTAGTGGTTTCTTCGGACAAGCCTTTAATATCCGCCATCAATTCAGGATATTTTTCATGCATCATGACGGTCAAGTCGCCGCCGTCATCAAGAATCATGTTCGGGCGCCAACCGTCAAGGCCGTCAATGGTTTGGGCAATGCACCACTCGGCTTCCGCTTCGGTTTCGCCTTTCCAGGCAAAAACCGGAATGCCGGCGGCAGCCATCGCCGCCGCGGCATGATCCTGGGTCGAGAAGATGTTGCAGGAAGACCAGCGCACTTCGGCGCCTAATGCCGTCAGGGTTTCAATCAATACCGCTGTCTGAATCGTCATGTGCAGACAGCCAGCGATGCGCGCGCCTTTTAAGGGCTGTTTGCTGCCGTATTCTTCGCGCAGCGCCATTAAGCCCGGCATTTCGGTTTCGGCGATATTGATTTCCTTACGGCCCCATTCAGCCAAGGCAATGTCGGCAATTTTATAATCCGGTTGGCTCATTATGTTTCCTTTATTTAGTATTTAGTTAAGACCGGCAGCATCTTTCAATGCGTCAACTTTGTCGGTTTTTTCCCAGCTAAAAGAGTCTTCGGTGCGACCGAAATGGCCATACGCCGCAGTTGTCTGGTAGATAGGCTTTAACAAGCCCAGCATGGCAATCAGGCCTTTGGGTCTTAAATCGAAAACATCCCTGACAATTTGCACCATTCTGTCTTCGCTGATTTTTCCGGTGCCGAAAGTTTCAACGCTGATGGACGTCGGTTCCGCAACGCCGATGGCGTAAGAAACTTGGATTTCGCAACGCTCAGCCAGTCCGGCTGCAACAATATTCTTTGCTACATAACGCGCCATGTAGGCTGCGGAACGGTCGACTTTTGAGGGGTCTTTGCCTGAAAATGCGCCGCCGCCGTGTCTTGCCATGCCGCCGTAGGTATCGACGATGATTTTACGTCCGGTTAAGCCGCAGTCGCCGACCGGGCCGCCGATAACGAATTGGCCGGTTGGGTTGATGAAATATTTGGTGTCTTTGTGCAGCCATTCTTTGGGCAGAATCGGCAGGATAATTTCATCCATCACCGCCTCATGCAATGCTTTGGTCGCAATTTCAGGCGAATGCTGGGTCGACAAGACCACCGCGTCAATCGCTACGGGTTTGTTATTTTCGTAACGGAAGGTAATCTGGCTCTTGGCATCGGGCCGCAACCAGGGCAAGGTTTTATTTTTACGCACGTCGGCTTGACGCTTGACCAGCAGATGGGAATAGGTAATCGGGGCCGGCATCAGCACATCGGTTTCATTGCTGGCGTAACCGAACATCAAGCCTTGGTCGCCCGCGCCTTGCTCGTGGTCTGTCGCCTCATCGACACCCATAGCAATATCGGCCGACTGCTTGCCGATAGCATTTAAAACCGCACAGCTTTGTCCGTCGAAACCTATATCGCCATGATCATAGCCGATGTCGCAGACAACTTTTCTAACCAGGGCTTCAAGATCAACCCAAGCGTCGGTGGTGACTTCGCCAGCCAAAACAACCATGCCTGTTTTTACCAATGTTTCGCAAGCAACGCGTGAACGAGGATCTTGGGCCAATAAGGCGTCAAGCACCGCGTCTGAAATTTGATCCGCAACCTTGTCCGGATGCCCTTCTGAAACTGATTCTGATGTAAAAATGAAATTATTGCTCACAATACCACCTTGTTAAAATGTAAAACCCAGATGTACAAAAGGCTGCCTATGCAGCCTTCTTATGTATGGTGGGCCCTGTAGGACTTGAACCTACGACCTGCCGATTATGAGTCGGACGCTCTAACCAACTGAGCTAAGGGCCCTATGTATTATTTATTCACCATCCAGAAAGCATCTCAATTGCTCTGATCTTGAAGGATGTCTAAGTTTTCTCAATGCTTTTGCTTCAATTTGACGGATTCTTTCTCGCGTCACATCGAACTGTTTACCCACTTCTTCTAGCGTATGGTCGGTATTCATATTAATACCAAAACGCATCCGCAGAACTTTTGCTTCCCTTGCCGTTAATCCCGCCAACACATTTTGTGTTGATTCACGCAAGCCGGCAATCGTTGCCGCCTCAACCGGGGACAACACTTTAGCATCTTCTATGAAATCTCCCAAATGAGAATCTTCATCGTCACCAATAGGTGTTTCCATAGAAATAGGTTCTTTGGCAATTTTTAATACCTTACGAACCTTATCTTCAGGCATTTCCATTCGCTCAGCCAGTTCTTCCGGTGTTGCTTCCCGTCCCAGTTCTTGAAGTATCTGCCTGGAAATCCGATTCAATTTGTTGATCGTTTCGATCATATGTACCGGGATACGAATGGTTCTGGCCTGATCCGCAATCGATCGGGTGATGGCTTGTCTGATCCACCATGTTGCATAGGTGGAAAATTTGTACCCGCGACGGTATTCAAATTTATCGACCGCTTTCATTAAACCGATATTGCCTTCCTGAATCAAATCCAGAAATTGTAATCCGCGATTAGTATATTTTTTAGCTATTGAAATGACCAGTCTTAAATTAGCCTCTATCATTTCTTTTTTCGCGCGCCTTGCTTTAGCTTCACCGATAGACATGCGCCGGTTAATGTCCTTTAGCCCGCTAATGGTCAAGCCGTACTCCGCTTCTATATCGGTAAGTATTTTTTGGGCTTTTCTTATTTCTTTTTCGCGTTCCTTCAATGCTTCCGAGTACTTGCCTGCGTTCAAATACTGCTCAAGCCATTCTGAGCTGGCTTCATTCTCGGTAAAGGAGGCAATAAATTCTTTGCGCGGCATCTTTGCATGATTAACGAAAATATCCATGATTAGTCTTTCCTGCTCGCGCACAGCAGCAACACCGTCAGGAATAATGGCCGTCAATTTCTTTAAGTATTGAGGAGTCCACTTAAACTCCATAAACAAATCAGCCAAAGCCTCAAATTCTTTTTCCGTTTTGTCGCTCAAATAGCCATGTTTTTTGATGGCGGCAGCAGCCATTTTTAACTGTTTTTTAAGCGATTCAACTTTCTCTTTGACTTCTTCGTAATTCAGTCCCTTAGGCTCTTCTTCTGCTGCGACTGCAGCAGTCTCCTCGACATCGTCGCTGACCGGCAGGGCTGTGACAAAATCTTCGGGTTCGCTTAAGTCTACAAAACCGGAAATTAAATCCGTCAGGCGAATGCCGCCTTCTTCACCGGAAATATTATCAAACGATTGTAAAAAGTCTTCAACAACGATGCAAGAACGGGCAATGGCTTTAACTAGTTGCTGTTGTCCTTCTTCAATGCGCTTTGCGATTTTCAATTCGTCGGCACGAGTCAATAATTCCACGGAGCCCATTTCCCGCATATACATGCGCACAGGATCTGTGGTTCTTCCAAATTCGCTATCAACTGAAGCTAATGCAGCAACCTCTTCCGCATCTTCATCGTCCGTAGTAACAGCCGCCGAGTCAGTAATAAGGGAGTCTTCGTCCGGCGCAACTTCGTAAACCTGAATCCCCATATCATTGATCATGCCAATAATATCTTCAATTTGCTCAGGATCAACAATGTCACTGGGTAAGTGATCGTTAACCTCGGCATAAGTCAGGTAACCCTGCATTTTGCCTTTGGCTATCAATTGTTTGAGTTGGGACTGCTGCTGTTCTTGATTCATCATTTACTCACGGAAGACTTTAGTTCGACCTAGCTGCGCCGAACCAAAAATTATACTACAAATTCCTATTATTTAGCACCAAAATTTTGACTGTCAGCATTTTTCGCAACAGCTCTTTCTCCTGTGCATCCAATCCTTCTGTTTTGCCTTTATTCAGTAACTTGGTTAGAGCAGTCTCCCTGGCTTGAGTTAATAGCCTGTCCAGAGAGTCGCAAAATACTGCTTCTATCTTGTCATCTGAAACTTGCGAATCCAATAAAGCCAATGCTTTTATAGATTTTTCTTCGGCGGTATCCCGATAACACTCCAATAAAACAGCTGTATTTGCCGGGTTTTTATCTGCAATCATTCGCAGAATGTTTTTAAACAGCTCTGCCCCTGGAAATTCCAGGCCGCACCAGTCGATCTCCCGTTGCTCAAGCAGCTCGGCCAGTCTGGGATTTTGAACCAGTAAGGCGATTGCAACGCGTGCCGAAGATAATCTGCTGTTATCCTGAGGCCGTTTTCCGCTTGTCCTCGAATATTGTTTCGGGCTTTGTTTGGAAGCAAGTGTAGCTTTATTTTCCAAAACATCCAGGCCGGTCCATCCGGATAGTTCTTTTAATCGAGTAAACATCATTTCTTTAAAAACACTTTCCGGCAATTTCTCCATATACGGTTTGGCTTTGTTTACCAGTTGTGCGCGTCCTTCCATTTCGGACAGATTCAGCTCGTTCGAGAAGTGTCCAAAAAAATACTCCGATAAGGTTTCAGCGGCCTGGATGCGGTCAGTGAAGCCATCAATTCCTTCCTTCCGCATCAGTGAGTCAGGGTCATGATTTTGCGGTAAAAGCATGATGCGAATCTGCCGTCCGTCTTTGAGAGTGGAAAAAGCCGATTCCATTGCTCGCCATGCAGCTTCCCGTCCTGCCTTGTCGCCATCGAAACAAAACACCAGTTCTGAGGAAAACCGGAATAATAAATCAAGATGCGCCTGCGAGGCGGCCGTTCCCAAGGCCGCGACCGCGTAATGAATACCAAACTGGGCCAGAGCGATAACGTCCATATAGCCTTCAACAATCAAAATCTTTTTCGGCTTGGTATCCTTTTTCAGTAGTTCATACAAGCCATAAACTTCTTTTCCTTTATGGAATAGGGGCGTTTCTGGAGAATTCAAGTATTTAGGCAAGGAATTATCAAGTACTCGGCCGCCAAAGCCTATAATCCGGGCGCGTTTGTCCCTGATGGGGAACATGATTCTGCCGCGAAAGCGATCATAAAATTGTCCGCCTTCTTTGCTGACTAGCAGGCCGGCCTCAAGCAATAATTTCTGGTCAAAGCGGGTTGCCAATGCTTGCCATTCATCGGGCGCATAGCCCAGCATGAAGTCGCTGGCACAATCGCTGCTGACGCCTCGGTTTTTTAAATATTCAACCGCTTTTTTCCCCTCGGTGCTGGTCCGGAGCTGGTCGGCATAAAAGGCGGCTACCTGCTCCATTAGCGTATACAGGCTGTTTAAGCCTTCTTTCTTTTGTGCGGGTTGATGTTCGATTGATTCTCTAGGCACCTCAATCCCGGCAAATCCCGCCAAGTCCTCAACGGCCTCAACAAAATCAAGATGACTAAAGTCCATTAGGAAACTAATGGCGTTGCCGCTGGCGCCGCAGCCGAAGCAATAAAAGAATTGCTTTTTTCGGTTTACAGAAAAACTGGGGGTTTTTTCGGTATGAAAAGGACAGCGGGCGACGAAGTTGTTACCCGTTTTTTTTAAAGGGACGTGCGAATCGATTAGATCGACAATATCAACCCGCACCAAAAGCTCATCAATAAACTCGCGAGGGATTCTACCGGACACGGCTATGCACCGAGAAGATCAGAAAAAGAATCTACCCGGACAGCGCGGCTTTGATTTTGATGCTCACGACCGACATGTCGGCGCGCCCTTGCATTTTTGCTTTAAGCAAGGCCATAACTTTGCCCATATCCTTAACTGATTCGGCGCCGGACTCTGCAACAGCGTCTTTAACCATTAAATCAATTTCGGTTTCGGTCAAGGCTTGAGGCAAAAAATCCTGAATCACCGGAATTTCAGCCTCTTCAATGGCTACCAGATCATGTCGGCCGGCTTCAGAAAATTGGCGGATAGATTCGCGGCGCTGCTTGAGCATCTTGTCGAGAACCAGAATAATGCGCTCGTTATCCAAGACAATGCGTTCATCGACTTCGACCTGCTTAATGGCGGCCAAAATCAAGCGGATTACCCCCAGTCTTGCTTTATTGCCGCCTTTCATGGAGGCTTTCATATCTTCCTTGATGCGATCTATTAACAAATCCATCGTATTAACCTTACGTCTTACAGTACAGGGCGTCCGCGACGTAGGTTTTTCAGCGCATAGCGTTCACGCGCCAGTTTTTTCAAGTGGCGTTTAACAGCTGCTGCGCCTTTGCGTTTGCGCTCTGCGGTTGGTTTTTCATAAAACTCGCGGCGACGCACTTCTGCCAATACACCGGCTTTTTCACAAGCGCGTTTAAAACGGCGAATCGCTATATCAAAAGGTTCGTTTTCTTTGATTTTTACTGACGGCATTATAATGACCCGAATATGTTAATATTTAAAAGTTAGGATTTTTAAATCCACTGAACAAACAGAACCCTTAATTATACCTTTACTTTTATAAATTTCAAAAATTCAATGTACGTTTTAGGCATAGAAACATCTTGCGACGAGACCGGCGTCGCAATTTATCACTCTGAGAAAGGCCTGTGTAGCCATCTATTATACAGTCAGGTCGACATGCATAGCGAATATGGCGGCGTTGTTCCTGAGCTGGCATCGCGCGACCACATTCGGAAATTAGTGCCGCTGATTAAACAGTGCCTAAAGGAAAGCGGATTGACCGGCAGCGACATTAGCGGCATTGCCTACACCGCAGGGCCGGGGCTGATGGGTGCATTGCTGGTGGGGGCTGCAACGGCCAGAAGCCTGGCTTGGGCATGGCAAGTTCCGGCGACTGCCGTTCATCACATGGAAGGGCATCTGCTTGCTCCGATGCTGGAAGAAAATCCGCCGGAATTTCCTTTTGTCGCTTTGTTGATTTCCGGAGGGCACACCTTGCTGGTACAGGTCGAGGGTATTGGCCGCTATCAACTATTAGGCGAATCACTCGATGACGCCGCCGGTGAAGCGTTTGACAAGACCGCGAAAATGCTTGGCCTGGGTTACCCCGGCGGGCCGAAACTGTCCGCATTGGCGGAACAGGGTACGCCGCAGATTAAGTTTCCCCGCCCGATGACCGACCGCCCCGGCTTGGATTTTAGTTTTAGCGGCTTAAAAACGTTCACGCTGAATACTGTTAACGCCTCTGAAAAAACCGACCAGGACAAGGCCGATGTTGCGGCGGCATTTCAACAGGCGGTTGCCGAGACGCTCAGCATCAAATGCAGGCGGGCCTTGCAGCAAACCGGCCTGAAAAGACTGGTTATTGCCGGAGGCGTCAGCGCCAATAAGCAGATTCGCGCATCTTTGAACCAAATGGTTGCCAAGGAAAATGCTCAGCTCTATTTTCCGCGGCTCGAATTTTGTACCGATAACGGCGCGATGATCGCCTATGCAGGTTGTCAGCGGTTAATGGCGGGCCAGCAACAAGGGCTGGAAATTTATGCGCGTCCTCGCTGGCCGATTAGTGAATTATCGGGCTGTTAGCCCTCTTGTCCGGCCAGCAGCCGCTGGATATTGCCTTTATGCCGCCATAACAAGAAAACCGTCATCACCGCGGATGCGGCAACGATAGCCTCATCTCCAGTTATAAACCAGGCAAAAACCGGCGACAGGGTCGAGGCGACTAATGCGGACAAGGATGAAATCTTGCCCAGCTTATAAACCAGGTACCAGGTTGCCATGAACGCAAAACCGAGCGCCCAGAAAAAACCGAGCAACACGCCGACCGATGTTGCAACACCCTTGCCGCCTTTAAAACTAAAGAATACCGGATAAAGGTGGCCCATAAATGCCGCCAATCCGGTCGCCGCAATTAACTCGGTCGGCAGTCCCAACACATTCGCGGCATAGACCGGAATCAAACCCTTTAGCGAATCGCCCAGCAGAGTAATCCCAGCCGCTTTTTTTCCGCCTATGCGCATCACATTGGTCGCTCCGGGATTGCCCGACCCTTGTTCACGGGGATCGGGCAATCCCATCAGACGGCAAATAATAATTGCACTGGAAATCGAGCCTATCAAATAGGCAGCAGGAACAAATAACCATTCAACCATTGCGTAACCTTTTCATCATTCATAACTTGTAAGCATGGGACGTTTCCCTGATACTTAGCGCTTTTTAAAAAGCACGCATCATAACCGGAAATCACTATGGACATCATATTTTTAGGCGGACTGGAAATTGAAACTATTATCGGCATTTACGACTGGGAAAGAGTGACTAAGCAAACCGTCATCCTGGATATTGAGATGGCCTTTGACATTCAAAAAGCAGCTGAAACCGACGATATTCAATACACGCTTGATTATAAGACGGTTTCTCATCGCATTATTTCGTTTGTCGAGGCCAGTCAGTTTCTTCTGGTTGAAAAGTTAATATCGGAAATAGCCGATATTATCCGTAACGAATTTAATGTGCCTTGGGTAAAAGTAACTCTGAACAAAAAAGGAGCGATCAGCGGCGCCAGCGATGTCGGCATTATTATTGAGAGGGGAGCATTGAAACCGTGACTAGAGGCTACATCAGCATCGGCAGCAACATCGATAAGGATAAGCATGTGCCTGCCAGCCTGAGGGCGCTTGAGCAAACTTTCGGCGAACTGACGGTTTCAAGTATTTATGAAACCGAACCGGTCGGCTTTACCGGCGACGTATTCTACAACCTTGTGGTGGGCTTCGATTCCGGTTTGGAAGTGAAGGCAGTCGCCAAACAACTGAGGCAAATCGAGCTGGATAACGGCCGCACCCGCGACAGCCGGAAATTTGCAGCGCGTACCCTCGATCTGGATCTGATTCTATACGGCGACCTGATCATTAACGATGGCCGCTTGCAGATACCGCGGGATGAAATCGAGCATTACGCATTTGTGCTTGAGCCCCTGGCGGAAATCGCTCCGGCCCTGAAGCATCCGGTCAGCCGGCTGAGCTATGCCGAGCTTTGGGACAAGTTCGACAAGACCGATCTTAAGCAAAAGCGCATCACACCGTCCTGGGCTTCAACAAAATAGGGTGCGGCCGCCATCGACGGTCAGTATCTGGCCGGTGATGTAACCGGCATCCTTAATCAAAAAAAGTACGGCTTTGGCAATATCAAGCGGTTCGCCGCTCCGCTTTAAAGCTACCCGTTGCAGTATCTCCAGTTTGGCCGATTCGGATAAGTCGTTATCCGGCCAGAGTATCGCGCCCGGTGCCACGCCGTTGACCCTGACGGCTGGCCCCAATTCCTTGGCTAAAACCTTGGTCATGGCGGCCAGTCCGGCTTTTGAAATACTGTACACGGGATAACCGCTTAAGCCCCGTTCGGCATGGATGTCGATAATATTGACGATGCAGCCTTTGTTGCCGGCTAAGGTTTTCGCCAAGGCTTTAGCCAGGAAAAACGGGGCTTTTAAATTACCCCCCAATAACTCATCCCATTGTCGTTCGGTCACATCGGATATAGCCGTCGGATAAAAGGATGAGGCATTGTTGACCAGTACATCAATGCCGCCCCAAGCCAGGCTGGCTTCGCGGGCAAGCGCTTCCAGCTCGGCCATATTCAGCAAATCGGCCTGCATGATTTTTGCCGAACCGGGCCGCTGTTGATTCAGCTCAGCGCAAAGCTGCTGCGCCTCTGCCTCCGAAGACCGGTAATGCAAAAAAACATTACAGCCTTCGCTATGCAGCAAACGCGCACAAGCTGCGCCTATGCGTTTAGAGGCGCCGGTAATTAATACGTTTTTTGCGTGACCCGTCATAGTAAAAAAGTCGGTTTGTCCACGAAAAACACGAAAAGCGCGAAAGATACCATGCCGGACGGGGCATGTTGCCCCGCCCCGCTTGTCATCAATATATTTTTAGCGCTGGGCTTCATTGCGCTTGCTGAGCCAGGCTTTTACTTGCCACTTCGTACACATCCTTGGAAATCGCTTCGGTGGTCATGATGCGTTCCAGTTGCGCTTTGATCAGCGCCTGCCTGCCTTCATCGTATCTGCGCCAGGAGGTTAACGCGCCGACCATGCGCGAGGCGATCTGCGGATTCAAGGTGTTCAAAGCGATGATTTGGTCGGCGAGGAAGCGATAGCCTTGCCCGTTGGCTGCGTGGAAATGCAGCGGATTGGACTGGCTGAACGCCCCGATCAATGACCTGACGCGGTTCGGGTTTTTCAAGTCGAACGCCGGGTGCTGCATTAACGCCTGCACCGTCGCAAAGGTGTCGGGCATGCTGCCGGAGGCTTGCAGCGCAAACCATTTGTCGATAACCAGCGCTTCAGCTTGCCATTGGTGGTAGAAGCTGTCCAGGCACTGTTGTTTTGCGGGATGCGGGCTATTGACAATAACCGTTAACGCCGCCATTTGATCGGTCATGTTTTTGGCAGTGTTGAATTGCTGCTGCGATAACTGATGAATGTCCTTGTTTCCAAGCTTGCCCAGATAACTTAAGCAGGTGTTTTTGATGCGTCTGCGGCCTATTGCGCCGGCGTCGAATTTCCCGGATTCGTCCCGGTGGTTGTTCAGGTATAAAGCATGGAGCTGTGCTTGCAGCTGCTCGGCCAAAGTCTGTGTGACGAATTCGCGGGCGGCGTGGATGGCTTCCACATCGACAACCTGCATTTGTTCTGCCAGATAGGTTTCAGAGGGCAGGGTTAACAGCAAAGAAAAATACGACAGGTCATCCCACGGTTGCTCCAGCACCTGCTTAAACGCATTAATCATGATCGGATTGACCAGCATGTCCTTACCGCTTTGAATATCGGCGATCAGTCCGGTAATGATCTGCCCGGCCAGTTGCTGTCCGGCTTCCCAGCGGTTAAAGGTGTCGCTGTCGTAGCTTAACAAGAACGCCAGCTCGCCCAGGCTGCGTTCCATCGTCAGTTTAACCGGCGCTGAAAAGCCTCTCAAGATCGAAATGACCGGCTGTTCGGCTAAGCCTTCAAAGGTAAAGGCTTGTTCGGGTTTGGTGAGCTGCAGGATGACTTCATTGCGCTCGGGCTCTGTAACGCCTTGCAGCTTGCAAGACGCGATTGAGCCGTCTTTGTTAAGCAAGCCCACAGTCACCGGAATATGCAGCGGTTCTTTAATCGCCTGCCCCGGAGTCGGCGGACAGTTTTGGCTTATGGTTAAAGTCAGGGTTTGTGCGGATGGATCATAGCATTGCTGAACAGCTAATGCCGGCGTTCCGGCCTGGGCGTACCAGCGGCGGAATTGGGTTAAATCAACGCCGTTGGCGGCTTCCATCGCATTGACGAAATCGTCGCAAGTCACCGCCTGCCCGTCGTGACGCTCAAAATACAAATCGCTGCCCTTGCGGAAGCCTTCAGCGCCAACCAGCGTGTGGATCATCCGCACCACTTCCGCGCCTTTCTCATACACGGTCAGGGTGTAAAAATTGTTGATTTCTATATAGGCGTCGGGACGTATCGGATGCGCTAGCGGGCCTGCATCTTCGGCAAACTGGCGCGTGCGCAGCATGTTGACGTCTTCGATGCGCTTAACGGCCTTGGAGGTGCGGTCGCCGGTAAATTCCTGGTCGCGGAACACCGTAAAACCTTCTTTCAGGCTGAGCTGGAACCAGTCCCGGCAGGTGATGCGGTTGCCGGTCCAGTTATGGAAATATTCATGGCCGATAACGCCTTCGATATGCTCGTAATCCGAGTCTGTCGCGGTATCGGGGCGCGCCAATACGAATTTGGTGTTGAATACGTTAAGACCCTTGTTTTCCATCGCGCCCATGTTGAAGTGGCCCACCGCGACGATCATATATAAATCCAGATCGTATTCGCGTCCATACGCCTGTTCATCCCAGCGCATCGCGTTTTTCAGCGATTGCATCGCATGGCCGCATTTATCGATGTCATGCTTTTCGACAAAAATTTGCAGGTCGATGTCACGGCCGGATTGCGTGGTAAAGCGGTCCGCTATGCATTCCAGCCGTCCTGCAACCAGCGCAAACAAATAGCAGGGCTTGTTGAACGGGTCTTCCCAGGTCACCCAGTGGCGGTTGTCCGGCAATTCCCCTTGGGCGACTTTGTTGCCGTTGGATAATAAAACCGGATAGCGGTCTTTGTCGCCGACCAGGGTCGTGGTGAACAGGGACATCACATCGGGGCGATCCGGAAAATAGGTGATTTTCCGAAAGCCTTCAGCCTCGCACTGGGTGCACAGCATGCCGTTGGACAGGTATAGTCCTTCCAGCGCGGTGTTGGCTTTAGGATTAATGGTGTTTTCGATGGTCAGCACAAAACGCTGCTGCTGCGGGACTTCGTTAATGATTAATGCATCCTGGGTTTGCAGGTAACGGTCTTTGCTTAAGTCGCTGCCGTCATCCAGGTTAATGCGAATCAGTTTCAGGTTTTCACCCGATAAGGTCAGCGATGTGTCGCGGGATTGGCTGGCAGGGTTGCGGCTTAGGGTGAGCCTCGAGCTGACCAGCGTGTTTTCGTCATCCAGGGCGAAATTCAAGGCGACGCTGTGAACCAGGTATTCAGGTACGGTGTAGTCTTTTAGATAAATGGTTTGTGGATTAGAGTCGCGCATTATTTGTTCCTGCTGTAGTGATCGGAAGATCTGATGTTTTGAATGGCGAACAGCGCGATTAATAACCAGGCTGCCAAAAAGCAAACGCCACCGAAAGGAGTGATTATGCCTAGCCATTTATGATTGGCTAACGCCAGGCTATACAAACTGCCGGAAAACAGCAAGATGCCCGCGAACATCAGCCATCCGGCCCAGTGCAATAATCTGGAGTCAGGCGCTTGCCGGCAGATCAGCGCAATGCCGATCAACCCCAGCGCATGATACATTTGATAAGTCACGCCGGTTTGGTAGACAGCCAACATTTCCGGGCTGATGACGGCTTTCAGGCCGTGAGCGCCGAATGCGCCCATGCCGACGCCGGTTAATGCGCTGAACGCGCCGAGCAATAAAAAAACCGGATTCATCATTTTTCCATCAGTCTGGGCATCAGCTGCACCAGATTGCAGGGACGGGTGCGGTGATCGAGTTGATCTTTGATCAGGTCGTCCCAAGCGGTGCGGCAGGCTCCCGACGAGCCGGGCAGGCAAAAAATATAGGTCGCATTGGCGACTCCGGCTATCGCCCTGGATTGGATGGATGAGGTTTTAATATCTTGGTAGGAAAGCATCCTGAAGATTTCGCCAAAACCGTCCAGCATCTTGTCCAGTAACGGCGTAACCGCTTCCGGCGTACCGTCTCTGCCGGTTACGCCGGTACCGCCGGTGGTGACGACGACATTAACCTCATCTGCGGCAATCCAGTTTGAAACTGCCGCCCTGATTTGATAAATGTCATCAGGCACTATTCTTTTTTCGATAACCTGATGCCCTGCATCGGTTGCGCGTTCCGCCAGGGCTTTGCCGGATACGTCGTCGGCATCGGTGCGGCTGTCGGAAACGACCAGGATCGCAATGTTAAGAGGAATGAAATTTCTATCTGTAGGCATGTTTTTAAGAAAGGCGAAAGGCAAAGGACGAAGGGCAAAAGGCGATGAGCACATGGGGCAGGTTTTTTTGCCTTTTGCCCTTCGTCTTTTGCCTGATTGTCATTTTAACACAACGAAGAACCCTTCTTCTCCTCGCTGGATGTTAATCAGTAAAGCGCCGTTCGGATCAACTACCTGTTTTAATTCCTCAAGGTTGCGGACGCGATAGCGGTTTGCCGACACGATAACGTCGCCGGGACGCAGGCCTACGCGCCAAGCATTGGACGCCGGGTCGATTTTTTCAATCAAAACGCCCTCGACCTGATTTTTCAGCGGCGTGCTTAGCAATGTGCCTTGCAAGGCGTGGTGCAGCTTATCTCCCGCCAGTTGCGGCAGTTCCTGCTTGCCGATCGTTGCGACAACCTGTTTTTTTTCGTTGTCGCGGAAATATTCCAACTCAACTTTGTCGCCAACTTGCATCAGGCCGACGATATTGCGTATGTCATGGCTGTTTTTAATGGGACGGCCGTTAGCGGCAACAATAATGTCGCCCGGTTCCAGGCCTGCTTTTGCTGCGGGTGAGTTGCTTTCAATCCGGCTGACCGCTGCTCCGTGTTTGTTTTTTAAATTAAACGCCTTGACCAATTCAGGTGTCAGATCCTGCGTGGCTACGCCCAGCAAGCCGCGCCGAACCTCGCCGTGCTTGACCAGCGAATCCTTGATGGTCATGACCATATTGGACGGAATCGCAAAACCGATGCCGACGTTGCCGCCGTTAGGCGCGAGAATTGCGGTATTCATGCCGACCAGTTCGCCGCGCAGATTAACCAGAGCTCCGCCGGAATTGCCGGGGTTGATCGAGGCGTCGGTCTGGATGAAATCCTCGTAGCCCTCTATACCAAGTCCGGAGCGGCCCAGGGCGCTGACTATGCCGGACGTTACGGTTTGGCCCAAGCCGAACGGGTTGCCGATAGCGACAACAAAATCGCCGACTCGCAGTTGGCTGGAATCGGCAATCGGCAGCATGGTTAGGCTCTCGGCAGGAATCTGAATGATAGCAACATCCGCTTCAGGGTCGGCGCCGATCAGTTTCGCGGAAAGCTGGCGGCCGTCATTCAAGGTCACCATGATTTTGTCGGCTTTATCGATAACATGGTTATTGGTCAGAACCAGGCCTTGGTTACTGTCGATAATGACGCCGGAGCCTAAACTGTTTCTTTGTTGTTGCCGCATCTGGTTGGGCATATTAAAAAATTGGCGGAAAACCGGGTCCTGCATCATCGGGTTTTCACTGACCGTAATTTGTGTCGAAGTTGAAATATTGACCACTGCCGGCATGCTGCGCTCAAGCATCGGCGCCAGAGACGGCAATGCCTGGCCTTCTGCGTAGGCCGGCAAAGTTGCCTGTACGGCCGGAGTTATGCAAAAGTAAGCGGATAAAAGAGTTATTATAAATAACAGCTGTTTTACTGATTTAGCATTCATCATGATTTTCCGGTGTTTGTTAAACATGCATGGTCTCTAATATATGTGTAAAAATGTTTAATACAAGGTGTGTTAAAGTTGATTTTTTACGCAATCAACATTGTCATTTTACTGTTATCTTGCTTAGAATGTTCAAATGACCGTAGATGTCAATTCTGAAGATGGACTGATTATTCGTAAGCTAATACCGCTTGCAACATTGCCGGGCGCTCAGTTTAATGCGTTATGCGCCGAAATGACGGTCGAAGAGATACAAGACGGATTCTTGTTTAAAAAAGGCGATCCGGTTTCCCAGCTGGTTTATCTGATAAGTGGCGAGGTTACCCTTCAGGCGGCTGGGCTGGTTGTCGACGTCATTACGGCAAGCAGTGATTCCGCCAGATTTGCGCTGGCACACCAGATACCAAGAAAAATCGATGCAGTCGCGAACGGAAGGGTGCGTTTTTTGCGGCTGAATACTGATATTGTTAATAATACCCCCCCCCTTGTTTATAAAGAGGACGACAGTTACATGGTCATTGACGAGACTGAAGGCGATCCAGATGACTGGATGACAGTGTTATTGAGATCGCCCATTTTTCAGCGTCTTCCCCCCGCCAATTTGCAGAAAATATTAATGGGGTTGGAGGCCGTTCATTTCAAAAAAGGCGAAACCATACTCGAGCAAGGCGGCGCGGGCGATTATTACTATTTGATTAAGACTGGGCAATGCCTGTTAACGCGTAAGCCTTCGCCCAACGCAAAAGAGATTAAATTGGCTCAGTTGGCAAATGGCGACACTTTCGGTGAGGACGCACTGCTTTCCGGCGCGCCTAGGAACGTAACCATTACGGCGCTGACGGACATCGTATTATTGCGCTTGGATAAGAAACAATTTATATCCTTGATAAAAGAGCCCTCTTTAAAGTTTGTCGATTATGCAGGAATGCAGGAGGCTGTAAAACAGGGGGCGATTTTGTTGGATGTCCGTTCGCAGGATGATTATGGAGATCAGCATCTTGACGGCAGCATCAATGCGCCTTTTTTCTCATTAAGGATGCAGCTTAAAGTATTAAGCCAGGAAAAATCTGTCGTTGTGGTTTGCCGGGATGGCAAGACCAGCGAAGCCGCCGCATTTTTATTGCTCAGGAATAAGATTGATGCAATGATTTTGAGAGGCGGAATGGAAGGTCTTGCGTCCGCCGCGCCTGCTTCCGAGGGGCTGGCATACACGCCATCCTTGGCGGTAAAGGCGGATGTTGTTACGGGGGCGGAAAGTGAAGCTCCTCTTGCCGCAGGCGTAAGGTCTGAAAGTCTTCGTCAGGAAGTTGAGCAGAAGCAGCCTGGCGATAATTTGGCGAGCGCTCCGGCAGGCGCCTTGGAAAATCAAATAAGGGCTCTTAAACTGGAAAATGAAGTTTTGAAAAATGCCAACCAACAGCTCAACGATAAGTGCATGAAACTGGAATTTGACAAGCAGCATGCTGAAAAGCAATGTCGAATACTGCACAAGCAGATGGAGAAGCTAACCCAGGTGCTGGACAGATTAAAAGGTTGCCCATAGGGCATAAGAACGGCAGCGCTCCAGCAGTCGATGCTTGGAGGCGACCCGACCGCCAAAGCGCAGCTGTCGGGTCATGATATGCTCGGCTTGCGCTCGTGGAGCGATTGCCGGAAAGAAGTTTTTAAAACCGGATGATTATTTGATTTTGGCTTCTTTGTAAATAACGTGTTTACGAACAACAGGATCAAATTTTTTGATCTCCATTTTTTCGGGCATAGTCCGTTTGTTTTTTGTAGTCGTATAGAAGTGCCCGGTGCCTTCAGTCGAAATCAATTTAATTTTATCGCGCATTTTTTTATCCTCTTAAGAGTTGTCGCCGGATTTACGCAAATCGGCAAGAACAGCATCGATGCCTCTCTTGTCAATGATACGCATGCCTTTAGTGGAAATTCTGAGGCGAACCCAGCGGTTTTCGCTCTCTACCCAGAATCTGTGGTGTTGCAAATTTGGACAAAAGCGTCTTTTAGTTTTGTTGTTAGCGTGTGAAACGTTGTTACCTGTAACCGGGCGTTTGCCTGTTACTTGACATACTCTGGACATGATTAACCCCTAATGCGTGCCTAAATTCAAAAGTTAGCCGAGCTTTATACCAAAAAATCTTTTCAAGGTAAATAACAATCTATAAAATAAGGCGAAAGACTAAGGGTAAAAGGCAAAAGGTGCAATGGTTTTTTAACCTTTCGCCCTTAGTCTTTCGCCTAACGTAATCACCAGGAAAAAATAATGCCCATTAAGCTCGGCATGGTCATGGACTCCATCGACCATATCAACATAAAGAAAGATACCAGTTTTGCAATGCTACTTGAAGCCCAGGCCAGAGGCTGGGAGCTGCATTATATGGAGCTGAACGACTTGTTTCTGAGAAACGGCAGGGCTTATGCCAGAACGCGGACGATTAAAGTTCAGCGTGATGAAAAAAACTGGCACGAGTTTACCTCCGAGCAGGATATTGCTTTGGACGAGCTGGATGTGATTATGATGCGCAAGGATCCGCCTTTCGACCAGGAATATATTTATGCCACCTATTTGCTGGAACGGGCGGAAAGCATGGGCGTTTATGTGATCAACAAACCGCAGTCGTTGCGGGATGCCAATGAAAAGCTTTTTACCGCGTGGTTTCCGCAGTGCTGCGCGGAAACGCTGGTGGCCAGGGAGCCGGCCAGAATCAGGGACTTCTTGCTGGAGCAGGGAGAAATTATTCTAAAACCCTTGGACGGCATGGGCGGCACCTCTATTTTTCATTTGCGCCAGGGCGATCCCAATCTCAGCGTGATTCTGGAAACCATGACCCAATACAACAGCCGCTATGTGATGGCGCAAAAATATCTGCCGCAAATTGTAGACGGCGATAAGCGTATATTGCTGGTTAACGGCGAGGTCATACCCTATGCGCTGGCGCGCATCCCTGCACTAGGCGAAACCCGCGGCAATTTGGCGGCGGGCGGAAGAGCGGAAGGCCGCCCCTTAACCGAACGGGACCGCTGGATTGCCGAACAGGTAGGGCCTACATTGCGGGACAAAGGCCTGGTTTTTGTCGGCATTGATGTGATTGGCGATACGCTGACCGAAATTAACGTCACCAGCCCGACTTGCGTTCAGGAATTGGATCGCCAGTTTGGATTGAATATTTGCGGTAAACTGATGGATCATATTGAAACCACCCTTGCCGCACCTGCTCCCGGCAGGTTTACGGCATACACACCATCCATGGCGATAAATGAGAACACATCAGGTAATGTTTGAGCCGCCTGCGCCGTTGTCCAATAATGATTCATTATTGATCGCCTTATTTCTAGCGGCCGTCATTCATGTTGTTATCGGACTGGCGATTAATTTCACAGCGCCGCATCCGGAGGAAGTCAGCCGGTCCATTGATATAACTTTGGTCGATATGCCGACTCAAAAAGCGCCTGAAAAGGCGCAATTTTTGGCCCAGGAAAACCAGCTAGCCTCGGGCGAGCAGAGCCGGAAGCCGGAACCTCCGCCGCAACAATTATCCAGTCAGGTTAATAGTCAAGCCAAGCAGATAGAAAAGAGCGCGCCTGAAACCAGTGAGCTTAAGGCGCCGAAAAAACTTATTACCCAGAAAAAGGCGGAAAAGAAGATTGTTGCCGCAAGCAAACCCGATACTGAGCGCCACACCGAAACACACCCGAAATTGTCGGCGGAGATGCTGCAACAACAAATTGCACAATTGGGTACCGAAATCAGGCTCAACCAGCAAAGCGCCGATCAGCCCAAGATAAAATTCGTTGACTCGGTGAGCGCGCATAAATACGTCGCCGCTCAATACATCAAGGATTGGGAAGATAAAGTGGAGCGCACCGGTAATCTTAATTATCCTGAAGTGGCGGCCAAGAAGAATTTTTCCGGCACCTTAACCATGGATGTCGGCATTAAAGCGGATGGCAGTATTTACAGCATCCGCATCAACCAGTCTTCGGGAAACCCGGCCTTGGATGAGGCGGCTAAAAGAATTGTCCGTATGAGTGCGCCGTTTGCACCGTTACCCCCGGACTTGCAGAAAGAACTGGATGTTCTGGTGATTACCCGGGTCTGGAAATTTTCCGATGAATCCGGCATGACCGCACGATAAACAGTTGATTAAGTCACCATAACCTTTGATACTAAGCTCTATGAAACAAGCTACATACTTAACCGACCAGTTTATTATCGCCATGCCCAATCTGGCGGACCCCAATTTTTTTCATACGGTTGCCTATTTGTGCCAACACAATGAAGACGGCGCATTAGGCATCGTCATTAACAGGTCTACGGATATGAAGCTGGGCGAAATTTTCAAACAGATGGATATAAACGTCACTGCGCCCGCCTCAGCAGAAACTCCCATTTTCGCAGGCGGCCCGGTGCAACAGGAACGCGGTTTCGTGGTGCATACGTCCGGCGGCGACTGGCATGCGACCATGGCGGTTTCAGAGACCATTTCCCTGACGACTTCCCGTGATGTGCTTGAAGCCATTGCGGCGGGCGAAGGCCCTGAGCAGTATCTGGTGGCTTTAGGTTATGCCGGTTGGGGCGCGGGGCAGCTGGAAAAAGAAATCATGGATAATGCCTGGCTTAATACGCCTTCCGGAAAACAGGTCTTGTTTGATACGCCGGTTAACTTGCGCTGGACTGCAGCGGCCGGCCAGATCGGCATTGACATTAACCTGCTGACCGCTCCGGCAGGACATGGCTGATATTGCCATGCCCGAACACCAACCGGACGCCGCACCTGTTCCCGGCAGGTGCGCGGCATACACACCATCCCCGGCAATATAAACTATGCAAGACCCATTACTAGCCAAAGCCAACGCCGATACCTATCTGGGTTTTGATTTCGGCACCAAAAAGATAGGCACAGCCGTCGGCCAAACGATTACCGCTACCGCAAGTCCGCTGCAAACCATCCGCTCGATCAATCAAAATCCCAACTGGGAAATAATCGGCAAACTGATACAGGAGTGGCGTCCGGCCGGTTTGGTGGTCGGCATATCGAAACAGGCCGACGGCTCGGACAATCCGGTGACGCCGCGCATGTTAAAATTTTGCAGGCAGCTGGAAGGGCGTTACCAACTGCCTGTTTTTCAACAGGACGAAACCCTGTCGACATTTGAAGCCAAGCAAATGTTGTTTGATGAAGTCAGCGTCAGTGCAGGCAAGCTTTGGGAAGTGCAGGATCAACTCGCCGCCCAGCTTATCCTGCAAACTTGGCTAAACGACCGTACCAAAAAGGACCATTAAGTGTTAAAGATTCCCGAATTATTAGATAACCTGGAAGCCGGACTAAAACGGATTATCGACGAGCGGCAGCTGGTTAACCCGTTGATGATAGGCATTCGTACCGGCGGGGTGTGGATTGCCGAGCAAATGCACCGGCGCTTGAACATCAGCGAACCTTTAGGGTTGCTGGACATTTCATTTTACCGGGACGATTTTTCGCAAATCGGCGTCAACCCCAATGTAAAACCCAGCCAGTTGCCGACGCACATTGAAGGCCGCGATATTATCCTGATCGATGATGTTTTTTATACCGGCAGAACGATACGCGCGGCGATGAATGAAATTTTTGATTACGGCAGGCCGAACCAGATCGTTCTGGCGGTGCTGATCGAGCGTGACGGCAGACAAATCCCGCTGAATCCCGATTGCGTCGGCGCCAGTATCACATTGGATCCGGGGCAGAGGATCAAGCTGACCGGGCCTGAACCTTTAGGCGTCCATCTGGAAACCATTGAGGTGGCGGCGTAAGTAATGACGGATAACCTGCAATTAAATGCGGAAGGCAAGCTTAAGCACTTCCTGACCATAGAAGGCCTGAGCAAGGCGTTATTAACCGAGATTCTCGACACCGCCGAGTCATTCGCAGGTGTGTCCGAGCACCAGGTTAAAAAAGTCCCGCTGTTGCGCGGCAAAACCATCGTTAACCTGTTTTTTGAAAACAGCACCCGCACCCGGACGACCTTCGAGCTGGCCGCCACGAGGCTGTCCGCCGACGTAATCAACATGAATATCGCGACCTCGGCAACCTCTAAAGGCGAAAGCCTGCTCGACACCATACGCAACCTGGAGTCCATGTTCGTCGATATGTTCGTGGTGCGCCATGCGCTCAGCGGCGCGGCGCATTTTATCGCCCAACAGACCGCGCCGCATATCAGCGTCATCAATGCAGGAGACGGACAGCACGCCCATCCGACCCAGGCGATGCTGGACATGTTTACGATACGCCAGCTCAAGCCGGATTTTTCCAGCCTGAGAGTCGCCATTATCGGCGACATATTGCATTCCAGGGTGGCGCGTTCGGAGATCCAGGCCTTAAACACTTTGGACGCGGCCGAAGTCAGGGTCATTGCGCCGAAAACCCTGTTGCCCGCGCATGTCGAAAGCTTGGGCGTGACCGTGTCGCATAATTTGACCGAAGGGCTCAAGGATATTGATGTGGTGATGATGTTGCGCTTGCAGAAAGAACGCATGAGTTCTGCATTGCTGCCCAGCGAAAGCGAATACTTCAAATGTTTCGGACTGACCGAGGATAAACTGAAAATCGCCAAACCCGACGCGATAGTCATGCATCCCGGCCCTATCAACCGGGGCGTGGAAATCGATTCCAAAGTCGCCGACGGTCCGCAATCAGTGATACTCAAACAAGTCAGCAACGGCATCGCCGTGCGCATGGCGGTCATGGCGATGGCCATGCAAACACGGGGGGCGGCGTAATGGAACGGATACGCATAGACCACGGAAGAATTATCGACCCCGCCAACGGCGTAGACCGCATCGGTTCCGTTTATATCGGAGGCGGCAAGATTGTTTCGGTGGCTGACGAACCGTCCGGTTTCAAGCCGGATACCGTCATCGATGCCGGCAATCAAATCGTATGTCCAGGCTTTATCGACCTAAGCACCCGTTTGCGGGATATGGGGCACAGCCGCAAAGCGACATTTAAAAGCGAAGTGATTGCCGCAGCAGCGGCAGGCATCACCACGTTGTGTCTGCATCCTGATACCGCGCCGGTCATCGATACGCCAGCCGTCGTCGAACTGATCAAGGAGTTGGCCGAAAAAGCCGGCTATCCGCAAATTTATACGGTCGGCGCACTCACCCAGAAACTGGAAGGCACAGAATTAAGTTCCATGCTGTCGCTGAAGCAGGCAGGCTGCATTGCGGTCGGCAATGCCAACCAGCCGGTGAAAAACCTGTTGGTGTTAAGGCGCGCCATGGAATATGCGGCCAGCCATGACTTGTTGTTGATGTTCCGGTCCAATGATTTTTGGCTGGGCAATAACGGTTGCGCCCATGAAGGCGTGGTCGCCACCCGCTACGGTTTGCCCAGTATCCCGGAAGCCGCGGAAACCATAGCCTTGGCACAATGCCTGGAGCTGGCCGAGTTGACTGGTTGCCGGGTGCATTTCGGGCAGTTAAGCTGCAAGCGTTCGGTGATTAAGATACACCAGGCGAAAAAATACGGCTTGAAAGTCAGCGCCGATGTGGCCATTCATCAGCTGCATCTGACCGAAAATGACATGATGCCGTTTGACAGCGCCTATCATGTATTGCCGCCACTGCGTACCGAAGATGACAAGCAATATTTAAGGCACGGCTTGGCTGGCGGCACGGTTAACAGCATTTGTTCCGACCATCAGCCGCATGATTTGGACGCCAAATTGGGGGCGTTTCCCGAGACCGAACCGGGTATGTCTTCGCTGGAAACGCTGTTGCCGTTGATGCTCAAATTGGTTGCACAACATGCGATAACCCTGGAACAGGGCATCGCCTGCCTGAGCGCCAACCCTGCACGGGTGTTGCGTATAAGTAGCGGCGCGTTGACGCCCGGGGCGGCGGCTGACGTATGTGTTTTTGACCCTCAGCTTGATTGGCAGGTCAATTCGGAGAATTGGAAAAGCCAGGGCGTCAACACGCCATTCTGGGGGCAAACCCTGAAAGGCCGGGTGACCCACACTTTGCAGGCAGGGAAGATTATTCACCGTTTACCCTAAAAATTTCGGCATTGTTAATTAATTAGTCAACCCTGAAAAAAAAAGCGCCCCAACCATGCTTGCAGATAACTAGACGCCGATCTCCGCCGGTAACAAGCTGTTAAGCGGAACCTATTTCAACGAATAGCGTACTTTGGGTGCTCTGCATCCATGCAGTGGTTCGTAGTGAAAATTTCTTAATAAACTACCCATTCAGCAACAAAGTCCCAACCCCCTGATCGGTAAACAGTTCCAGCAGCACCGCATGATCGACACGGCCGTCGATAATATGTACGCTGGTGACTCCGCCTTTTATCGCATCGGTGGCGCAGCGGGTTTTGGGGATCATGCCGCCGGAAATGGTGCCGTCAACTATAAGCTCCTCGGTCTTTTTGATCGATAGCCCGGTCAGCAGCGCTCCCTGTTTGTCCAGGATGCCCGGTATATTGGTCAGTAAAATCAGCTTCTCGGCTTTTAACTGCTCGGCAATTTTTCCTGCAACCAGATCGGCATTGATGTTATAGGAATGCCCATCCTCGCCGACCCCAATCGGTGCGATAACAGGGATAAAATCGCTGCCGCCGAGCATGTCCAGAACTGCAGGGTCTATGCTGCTCACTTCACCGACATGGCCAAGATCGATAATCTCAGGGGCTAGCGCTTCCGGCAATACTTCGCGGGGAGTAAGGTGGAGTTTTTTGGCGCGAATAAAATTGCCGTCCTTGCCGGTCAAGCCGACCGCTTTGCCGCCGTGCATGTTGATTAAATTGACTATCTCCTTGTTGACCAGTCCGCCCAGCACCATCTCGACCACGTCCATAGTTTCGCTGTCGGTGATGCGCATGCCGTCGATAAAGCCGGTGGTTTTGCCCAGTTTTTCCAGCAGCTGGCCGATTTGCGGGCCGCCGCCATGCACCACAATCGGATTTAATCCGACCAGTTTCATCAACACGATGTCCCGTGCGAAGCTGTGCTTGAGCTCTTCGTCAACCATGGCGTTGCCGCCGAATTTAACCACGATGGTTTTGCCTTTAAAGCGCTGGATATAGGGCAGTGCCTCAATCAACACATCGGCGATCTGGTGGGCTGTTCTTTTTTGCATCATGTGGGGTTTGTCCGTTATTTTGAAATCATCCGGCCGGATAGCCTCTCCTGCTAGCGGCGGATGGCAAAGTAAACGACCGGACAGTCAGCGCATTGTCACAAATTTAAAATCTACGTTTTCAGTATAACACTAATGGTTAACACGTCACCATACCCCCTGACGCCACGGCAAACAGGCTCCCCGGCCTTGGAATTGGGCTTGAAAATTCCTGTAAAAATGGGGGCTGTCGGTAAACCTATAGCGATGTAAATTTCGCTTCGACACCAAATTAATGCCTAATTGCGTAAATTTGTTATCGTATTTTTTATTTGACTACTTTTTACTTCGCGACGGAGCCACTCAAAAGGTTTAGCCATTTGATTGTGTTTCTTAACAACTGATGTTACGCACGGATGGCATTTCTCTCTTCTGCAACGGTCGAAACTCGACTAACTGCGTAACGTCAGTTGTATAAGCAAATCACGTATTTGACCCATTACCAAAAGTTGGAGCGGCTTGGTTCTCTGCCGATTGGGATACCTCCGTAATCTCTGCAATAAAGCATCCAATTGTAATTTCAAAATCTGCCCCTCATAACCACGAACAAACCAATACTTGCGTCAATCCAAAGTATTCCCTATGATTTTACTTTCACTCGATCGATAGCCGCACCGAGAGGTTAGTATGATTTCGGCTAAATTATCCAGCAAATTCCAATTGGCAATACCCAAGGCTATCCGGGATCAACTTGACCTGAAAGCGGGGCAGCAGTTTACGCTGATCGCTAAAGGCGACATTATTGAGCTGGTGCCGGTTCGCTCATTGGCAGCGGCCAGGGGGAGTTTCAAAGGCAGCAATCCTAATGATTACAGGGACCATCAGGACAGAATCTAATGGCCGGCCTGGTTGATACCTGCGGCTGGATAGAATGGTTAACCGACGGTCAGTTAGCCGACGACTTTGCACCCTATCTGGCCGATCCGGCTGAATTGATCATTCCCACTACACTGCAATTTGAACTGTATAAATGGGCAAAGCGGGAAAAAAGCGAAGTTGAAGCCTTGGAAGTTATCGCCTTAACCGAACAAGGGCGGGTTTTGCCATTGATTACCCGGCTGTCTCTGTATGCGGCAGATCTGGCTTTGCAACATCGATTATCGTTTGCCGACGCGATTATTTATGCTTCCGCAAGATTGGAGGATGTGCCGCTGATAACGGCGGACGATCATTTTAAGGGCTTGCCGGAAGTCATTTATTTCTCAAAAAACGGCTAACCGGTTAATGCCGAAACAAAAACATCAATAACAAAAAGAAGATGACTGATGAATAATCTACTGAAAAACTCAATCTGGGTACTGATTGCCGCGCTCGGTGCGGCAGCCGTCGGCGGTATCGCTTTAAACCGCGGCGAGAGCATCAATGCGCTGTGGTTTGTGACCGCCGCAATGTGCGTCTACGCCATTGCCTACCGTTTTTATGCGGCATGGATTGCCGCTACCGTGCTGGCGGTTGACGAGACGCGGGCGACTCCGGCCGAGCGGCTGGATAACGGCCGCGATTTTGTACCGACCAATAAATGGATCGTGTTCGGCCATCATTTTGCGGCGATAGCAGGGCCGGGGCCGTTGGTCGGGCCGACGCTGGCCGCGCAGTTCGGCTATTTGCCGGGGACGCTGTGGATATTGTTCGGTTCGGTGCTGGGCGGTTGCGTGCAGGATATGGCGACGCTGTTTTTTTCCACCCGCCGCGATGCCAAAAGCCTGGGGCAGATGGCGCGGGACGAATTGGGGGCGTTGGGCGGCACGGCTGCGCTGATCGGCACGTTTGCGATCATGATCATCCTGATTGCGGTGCTGGGGCTGGTGGTGGTCAACGCGATGAAGCACAGCCCGTGGGCGACGGCCACCGTGACCGCGACCATTCCGATTGCGATGATCGTCGGCCTGTACATGCGCAGCTTCCGTCCCGGCCAAGTGCTCGAAGCGTCGGCGCTGGGCGTGGTTTTGCTGCTGCTGTCGGTGGCGGCCGGAGGCTGGATCGACCACAACGAAACCTTGCGCGTTTGGTTCGATCATGAAGGTTTGACATTGGCCTGGTGGGTGATGGCTTACGGTTTTGCGGCGGCTATTTTGCCGGTCTGGCTGCTGCTGGCGCCGCGCGATTATTTGTCGACTTACATTAAACTGGGCACCATCACCTTACTGGCGGTGGCGATTGTGATGTTGCAGCCGGAAGTAAAAATGCCTGCGTTGACGCAGTTCATAGACGGCACCGGGCCTATTTTCGGCGGCAAATTGTTCCCGTTCATGTTCATCACCATCGCCTGCGGCGCGATTTCCGGCTTCCATGCATTGATTTCTTCCGGCACCACGCCGAAATTGTTGAGTAACGAGCGCGACATACACATGATCGGCTACGGCGGCATGATGCTGGAGTCGTTTGTCGCGATCATGGCGATGATTGCGGCGACCGTGCTTGACCCCGGCGTATTTTTTGCGATCAACAGCCCGGCAGGCGTGGTCGGAAAAGAGGCTGCCGATGCGGTCGCCAAAATCGCTTCGTGGGGTTTTCCGGTCAGCGTAGATCAAATGCAGCTGTTGGCCAGTCAAATGGGCGAGGCAACATTGTTTGCCCGCACCGGCGGCGCACCGTCCTTGGCGGTGGGCATGGCGAGCATTTTCGGCAGCGCGTTCGGCGAGAGCATGCTGGCCTTGTGGTATCACTTTGCGATCATGTTCGAGGCGATTTTCATCCTCACCACACTGGATGCCGGAACCCGCGTCGGCCGCTTCATGTTGCAGGACATGCTCGGCAACATCTGGCCGAGATTGGGCGAAACTTCGTGGACGCCGTCGGTGGTTTTGACCAGCGCGTTGGTGGTGGCGGGCTGGGGTTATTTCCTTTACATCGGCGTGATAGACCCGAATGGCGGGGTCAATATCTTGTGGCCGCTGTTCGGCATCGCCAACCAAATGCTGGCGGCGATTGCGCTGTGCGTGGCGACCGGCATTTTGGTCAAGTCGGACAAGCTCAAATACGCCTGGGTGACCGGTTTGCCGCTGGCATGGCTGGTGACGATCACCAGCACGGCGGCCTGGGAGAAAATCGCCAGCGACAATATCCGTATCGGTTTTTTCTCTGCGGCCAACGATCTGGCTGATAAGCTCGCGGCAGGCGCGTTGCCCTCGGAGAGGGCCGCTATCGCGCCGCAGTTGATCTTCAACCTGCATCTGGACGGCGCCCTGACCTTGTTTTTCGTGGCCTTGTTGTGGCTGATCGTATTCGACATGCTGCGCGTTTGCAGCCGTTATCTGGCCGGAAAACCGGTGCTGCCGCTGGCGGAATCTCCGCATAGCCCGAGCCGCCTGGTTGAAGATTGGGTGAGGGATTGATGGTGAATAAACTTAAAGCGTTTTGGCGTGGCGTACGCCGTCTTTCCGGCGACGATGCTTACGAGTGCTATCTACAGCATCATGCGGAACATCATCAAGCCGAGACGCCGTTGAGCAAAGAAGCTTTCTTCAAACAGTGGCAGGATGAAAAGTGGAATGGGGTTAAGCGGTGTTGTTAGTAGGACCGGGCCATGCCCGCGATTGGTCGCGGGCATGGCCCGGTCCTACAGGGTGCATTTTTAATTTTCACAAGGTGCTTTAGTTTATGACCACCCACACCCAACAACCCAGCCGCCAGACACTCTATGTGGCTGTGGCGCTGGTGCTCGGCATCATCGTTGGCGGACTGCTTAATTTAACGTTGGGCGGAGTCGGCGGGCTAAAGCCGGTCATTGCTGTTTTTTCCGCGCTGACCGACATTTTCCTGCGTCTGGTCAAGATGATTATCGCGCCGCTGGTTTTTTCGACGCTGGTCGTGGGCATGGCCAAAATGGGCGATATTCATACGGTCGGGCGGGTCGGCGTCAAGGCGATGTTGTGGTTTTTTTCGGCTTCGATTTTCAGTCTGCTGCTGGGGATGGTGCTGGTGAATGTGTTCGAGCCGGGCAGTTCTTTGCATATGGCGCTGCCCGAGATCGGGGCAAAGACCGGATTGCCGGAAGCTGCGCCGACGCTAAGCAATTTCGTCTCGCACATGTTCCCGAAAAGCATCATCGAAGCGATGGCGGCCAACGAGATTTTGCAGATCGTGGTGTTCTCGATGTTTTTCGGCGTGGCCTGCGCCTCGCTGGGCGAATTGGCCCACCCGACCGTCAAGCTGCTCGATTCGCTGACGCACATCATGTTGAAAGTCACCGGTTACGTGATGCACACCGCCCCGGTCGCGGTTTTTTCGGCGGTGGCCTCAGTTGTCGCGCAAAACGGCATCGGCGTATTGCTGTCTTACGGCCGGTTTATCGGCGAGTTTTATTTAGGACTGTTGCTTCTGTGTACTTCATTGGGCTGCGTCGGTTTTCTGTTTTTGGGGCACAGAATCCTGCCCCTGCTTCGTCACATCCGCGAACCGCTGCTGCTGGCTTTCGGTACGGCCAGCAGCGAGAGCGCTTACCCGAAACTGTTGCAGCAACTGGAACGTTTCGGTTGCGATGAGAAAGTCTGCGGGCTGGTGCTGCCGCTGGGTTATTCGTTCAATCTCGACGGCAGCATGATGTACATGACCTTTGCAGTGCTGTTTATCGCCCAGGCCTACGGCATCGATATGGCGCTGGGCGACCAGCTGATCATGCTGTTGACGCTGCTGTTCACCAGCAAGGGGGTGGCCGGCGTACCCAGGGCATCGTTAATCGTTATTGCGGCCACGTTATCGACGTTTCATATTCCCGAGGCCGGCTTACTGTTGTTGCTGGCCGTCGATCAGGTTTTGGATATGGGGCGCAGCGCAACCAATGTGTTCGGCAACAGTATCGCCGCCGCACTCGTAAGCCGCTGGGAAAAAGCCCTGCGATAGGCTTTCCTGTTTTTGACAAAAGACGGCTGCATGGGGCGGCAGCGGCGTGTCGAATAGTTTTGGTTAAATAACAAAAAGTAGTTAACATCAACCTAATATCAACTTTGTAGTATTAAAAATATGCCGCACAGAAGCTTTAAAACAAGTAAACCGAAATCCACAATCACCATACTTCCTGATTTGGGGATGGATGAGCAGGACTTTGTCGCCGATTTCAAGCGTTATTACAGCCACCGCTTGGGCAGGGATGAAAACTGTACGTCGCCGCATTATGCCTATGAGGCGTTGTCGATGGCTATCAGCGACCGGCTCATCGAACGTTGGAAAAGAACTTACAATACTTACAAAGATACGGATTGCAAGCGGGCCTATTATCTGTCGATGGAGTTTTTAATGGGCCGTACATTAAGCAATGCGATGCTGAATCTGGGCATTACCGAGGCGGTTGAACAAGCCATGTACGATTTGGGACTTGAGCTTGAAGAGCTGGTTGAAAGCGAGCCGGACGCCGGTTTGGGCAATGGCGGCCTGGGCCGTTTGGCGGCTTGCTTTATCGATAGTTGCGCAACGTTGCAGTTGCCCGTGACAGGCTACGGATTGCGTTATGAATACGGGATGTTTTCCCAGGATGTTATTAACGGTGAACAGGTTGAAAAACCGGATCATTGGCTGCGCAACGGCAATGTATGGGAAATTGAACGACCCGAATATACGCACAGGATTAAATTCGGCGGCCGCACCGAGTCGCATATCGATGAGTTCGGCAACAAGAGGACGAGTTGGGTGGATACCCAGGATATACTCGCGGTCCCTTACGATACGCCGATTCCGGGATATAGGAACGGTACGGTGAACACCTTGCGCTTATGGAAAGCCACGGCGACTGAAGAATTTAATTTACAGGAGTTTAATGCCGGCGATTACGCGGAATCGGTAGCGGCGAAAAATACCGCTGAAAATATTACCATGGTGCTGTATCCGAATGACGCGAATGAAAACGGCAAGGCATTGCGTCTGCGCCAGCAGTACCTGCTTGCTTCCGCGAGCTTGCAGGATGTGATCGGCACCTGGGTTGGCCGCCACGGCAATAATTTTTCCGAGTTTGCGGCGAAGAATACGTTTCAGCTAAACGATACGCATCCGAGCATAGCGGTTGCGGAATTAATGCGCTTACTGCTGGATGTTCACGGTTTGGTTTGGGATGATGCCTGGGCTATTACCCGTAAAACGATGGCCTATACCAATCATACTTTGTTGCCGGAGGCTCTGGAACGGTGGTCGGTGAACCTGTTCAAGCAGCTGTTGCCGAGGCTGATGGAGATCATATTCGATATTAACGCCCATTTTATGGCCGAAGTGTCCGCGCATTGGCCGGGCGATATAGCCCGGTTAAGCCGCATGTCCATTATCGAGGAAGGCGGCGAACAATACGTCAGAATGGCTTATCTGGCTATAGTCGGCAGCTATTCGGTCAACGGCGTCGCAGCGCTGCATTCGAAATTATTGCAGCAAGGCTTGTTTCGTGATTTTTATGAGTTCTGGCCGGAAAAGTTCAATAATAAAACCAACGGCGTGACTCCCCGTCGCTGGCTGGCGGCATGCAATCCCGAGCTGGCCGAACTGATCACCGCAACCATAGGCAACGGCTGGCTGACGGATTTGTCGTTGTTAAAGAAGCTGGAACCCTACGCCGAAGATAAAGCGTTCCGCAAGCGCTGGCATGAAATCAAGCAAGGCGCAAAGCAGAAGCTGATCGATTACAAGAAGCTTGAACATGACGTTGATTTTAATGTTGACGCTATTTTTGATGTACAGGTTAAGCGCGTTCATGAATACAAACGCCAACTGTTAAACGTGCTGCATGTGATTCATCTGTATGACCGCATCAAGCGCGGCGATACCGCGAACTGGACGGATCGTTGCGTATTGATCGGCGGGAAAGCCGCGCCGGGTTATTACATGGCGAAAAGAATCATCAAGCTGATTAATAACGTCTCGAGCGTGATTAATTCCGATCCTGAGGTGGGCAGAAAATTAAAGTTGGTTTTTCTGCCTAATTACCGGGTTTCCGCGATGGAAAAAATCTGTCCGGGCGCCGATCTTTCCGAGCAAATTTCAACCGCCGGTAAGGAGGCTTCGGGCACCGGCAATATGAAGTTTATGATGAACGGCGCCTTGACTATCGGTACGCTGGATGGCGCTAATATTGAGATTCGCGAAGAAGTCGGGGACGAAAATTTCTTCCTGTTCGGCTTGACCGAAGAGCAGGTTGAGGAAACTAGCCGCAACTATGATCCTAACGCGATCATCAATCAGGATGAAGATTTGCTAAGGGTCATTAAGCTGCTTGAGTGCGGGCATTTCAATCAATTCGAGCCGGGTATTTTCGATGATATTCTGGGGTCAATAAAAAGTCCTAACGACCCCTGGATGACGGCAGCCGATTTCCGCAGCTTCATCGAGGCGCAAAAACGCGTGGAAGCGGCTTATAAGGATCGGGAGCATTGGGTCAGGATGAGTGTTTTAAACTGTGCCGGCAGCGGTAAATTTTCTACCGACAGAACCATTACTGAATATAACGACGGGATCTGGAAACTGACGCCGGTCAGCATCAAGTTCTGAACATGTTTCATATCGTTTTGTATGAGCCGGAAATTCCCGCGAATACCGGGAATATTATCCGGCTATGCGCCAATGCCGGGATGCAGTTGCATTTGATCAAGCCGCTGGGTTTTGAATTGGATGACAAAAAATTGCGCAGGGCGGGGCTGGATTACCATGAATGGGTGGCAGTAAAAGAGCACGATTCATTGGCTGATTTCGTAAACAGCATTAAGCCTGGGCGGATTTTCGCGCTGACTACGAAAGGCGCGCAAATATACAGTGATGTGAGTTTTCAGCCTGAAGATGCGTTCTTGTTCGGCCCTGAGACGCGCGGCTTGCCTGCGGAAGTTTTGGCTGACTTAGGTTCAGAGCGGTGTTTGTATTTGCCGATGCAGGCCGAAAGCCGCAGTCTGAATTTGTCCAATACTGTTGCGATTGTCCTGTACGAAGCTTGGCGGCAGCTGAGTTTTGCGGGGGCGGCGATAAAGTAAGTATAAAAATTATCACCACGAAGACACGAAGTTTTATTTCTTAGTGTCTTTGTGATGATTAAAATCTTTTAATTGCCTATTACAACATCCCTTGAAGGTTGGCATATTTTTATGCCCACATTCCCATATTTTGGTATGGGATGAATTTCGCGATTGTCGCAACCATCTTTAATGAGCGCAAAATATCGGACAACGAAAAACGATTGCCCGATAAAACTGGCGCATACACTGTAAGTCGGCTATCTTAATGCGTTAGATGGAGTCGTATATTGAGAACTTTCTGATAACACTACCTATCAACAAATGTCGGATATCCCATATAAGACAATATGTTTTCAGCCAAAGTCCTTGGAGCAAAATGATGCTATGAGGGTATTTTCCCTTTTGGGTTCCGGCTTGTTCGAATTAGGAAATTATAATATTGAAAACTTTAAATTTACCCGTGTTAAACGAAACAGGGGAATGTGAATGGCAAGTTTCTCCAGAATTTCGTGAGAATGAAGGTCTAGCTGCATTAGGCTTATTACAACGATACCTATCTGACTCTAATGTAAAAAAATGCAAAATAAACCTTTCAGATGTTAGATGGGCTGACCCCCAGCCCCTTTTATGCCTTGGTCTAGTTCTTGCCGAGTCTAACCTTACCAAAGAACAAATTTTAATAAATCTCGGCAGCAAAAATGAGCAAAGTACACCTACACACCGAATCTTTCTGAAGTTCCTAACTCAACAAGGTTTTTTATCCGCCCTAGGAAATCATGCATTTTTTTATTTGGACAATAAAAAACAGGAACTAGATGATTTAAAAGGAAGTTTAGCTTCCGAATATCAAAATACTCATTTTCTAAATGCTGACTGCATTTGGGCAAATATCATTCGATTAGACGAATTTGACAGCAATCAGAAAAATCTTCAACAACTGGTTGAAAAACTTATAAAGGAAGCTCAGGCGCGAGCTATCGAGAGTGCTTTTGGAAATCACCCCGTGATTCGTGACATGCTATTCCAAAAGTTACGAAAACTTCTTTTCGAGCTTCTACTCAATGTATATGAACATTCACATACAAAAAGTAAACCAGTTTTTGCAGGTATTTATGCAAGAGTCCGAGGCGCAAAACCATTAGATGAAACAGCAGCAAAAACCTGGGGCGAATTATTTAACCGCCATGCTTACGGACAGTCGCAATTTATGCCAAATCACTATTCAGAGTGGTTGGAATTGTTCATTTGTGATGTTGGCAATGGTTTGTTATCGGATATTCAAAATTGGAAAGTACCCAAGGATAAAAAAATTGCCAGCATTTTAGAAAATGCAAAAACATTAAAGAATCCTTTGGAGTCTATCGGTGTTCATCTTTTTCACCATGCTTTATCTCGCCATCATAGAGATGATAAAGAGAAAACAGCAGTAACAGGTCTTCAGCATTTAGGTCATCTGCTAGCCATTGGTAATGATTATTGCAGCATTTATACTCAAGAAGGTAGCTGGATTGGGGGGCATTTTCCTTGGGCCAAAGCAGCTTACAGCCGAAAGGACATTCAAGATGATCTCGACTTTTCCGAATATAAGCCTGTATCAGGGACTGCTTATACATTTTGTATCCAGCCTAATCACCGTAGCTTATCAAGTCACAAAGATAAATGGGTCGAACCAGATACAAATGCTTGTGAGGCAATTCGTGCCGCTTTGAAGACTCAAAAAACTGCAAATATGAAAGGGGTTGTTTTTTATGAAAGACGTAACAACTACCACTGCTCCCCGCCAACCTATGAAGATATTTCATCAGTAGCCCCTGATATAGTTGTAGTAAGACCGCCTCGGTTAATGAGTAAGCAAGACTTTGCCCGATGGTTTAGTTTGATAGCGGAAGATCCAAAATTCGGGAATGTATGGCCTGCAAAAATATTTGTGTTAGCGGATCTAACACCGTTTCAAGTTCTGACTTTCCGGGAGTTAATGCTGGAAGGACGCGTTTTTAAGCAAGCTTCGCTAGAGGTCTACCTTGTATCGGAACATTGGGCCGTGGCATGTTTTAACGTATCCGATGAATTGGGGAAATTTGTAGAGTCCCCATATAAGGCAAAACTTTTTTTAAACCCAGCAACATCAGATTCGCTATTTTCAGCAGCCCAATTGGCTGTTTTATTGCGAGAGAAAGATTCTGAAATATTTTGGCAATCTGACACAGATGATCATGACCGGCCATTCTTATCTTTTTTCAATAAGCCAGTGCAATGGCATGATTCACGTAATAAGAAGAATACTGTTTCACTAAAGCGTTATCTGGATTTCCCCCATGCTCTTGCTGATCCAAAGCGTTATCGCGCATGTCGGCGAGCTTTGCGGCGTTGTCTGGCATTATTTCCGAATCATCAAGTATTAGGTGCGGATAAATTAGTTTCCTCTTTAGTTAATGATGCCAAATTAGGGGCTTATACTGAAAAAAAGGACATGAATCCTGAACTCCCAGTAGTCATAGTTGGTAGTGTTGCAGTTACTGCAAACACGGTTGCTCAACAAAAAAAATCGGACAGTTTTTCTATTCACATGATGGTTCATGGTGATGCGTCGATATTGCAGGATACTGAGTCGTTAGTGGCTTTGCTGTGGAAACCACGATTAGAACATATCGAAAATTCAATAACACCAATTACGACCAATGAAAAGATAGAGCCGTGGCATAGAATTCCTAATACGCCCTTTATTGCCCCATTTGGTGAGCGTTCTATATCCCTTTTACGCTATAAGCGCGATCCCGAAAGTAATCGCTTAAATTTCGATGATCCTTATTATGCAAGAACACCAGAAGATACCTACAATGATTTTCAAAGGCTACGCGTTCTTAAAACGGGACATTGGCAATATGGTAGGCGGCATGATTTGTTGACTATCAATACCAGATTGGCTTTTTATTATTCCTTTTTAGAACTTGGTGGCCCTCTTTATGGCTGGTTAAAGGATAGATTTGAGGAGCTATTTGCTAAAAGAAAAGGCACTTCACCACGCGCACAATTACTAATTTATCCGTCCCATCCATTTACCGATGCCATGCTTGATCGAATTAGACAAGATTCAGGCTTTAAATTACCCGAATGGGGCATGATTCCAGTTAAGTTGCTTGGAACACGTACTGTGTCGCCCATATTGGTCTCACCTTTAGTGGCCGATCAAATTACCTCGCACATTGAGAAACTAGAAAAGAAAAAAAAGAGTTGGTCTGCTGTTGTTTTTGATGATGGTGCCGTAAGCGGCAAGCATTTACGTGAGCTTAAGGCTTTTCTACAAGGATTAGGAGCAAAGCCTGTCTACACAATGGTGTTTTTGGATCGAGCTGGACAGCCAGTACAAGAATCACTTCTTAAAGACTTTTTATTGCAAAATAAACGCTTTTGGCGGTGGGATGTGCCGGGATTGGGTAATCAACGTGATTGTCTCTTATGTAAAGGACTAGCTATTGCTGAAACGTATAGCAATAAATTTCATTCGCCAAGACAAACAGAACGTTTGGCTGAATGGGTAGATATATGGAGCGTTAGGGATATTGAGACCGAATGGAATAAAGAAAGACTGCTGCAAACTACTACGCTTAATTCTATGGAAATCACCTTTGGTGCAAATGAAAGCGATCAAGATGAAAAACATTTAATGCCTTGTGATTCGACAGCTGCCACAGCGATGCTTATGGAATTAACTCGCTTGACTACACGCGCTGATGTAACGCTTAAAAAAGCCGAGCATTTGAAAAATATAAATCCTGATGCGGCCATTGAAATGATTGCCTCTCAGTTATTGCTGTTTTTGGATGAGCTGAGTCATCAAGAACAAAGGGAGCGATATAAAAAATTGCTCGACTTACTTTGGGATCGAACATCTGTAACACAGGCAACTAGCCTTGCGGGAATTTGTTTAACTTTTGCTGAAAGAGACATCGTTAAAGATATTTGGGAATATTGCAAAACTACGTTGTTACCCCAAAAAAAACTGAGCCAGTTAGATGCGATTTTGGCAACCAATATACTTTGTTCACGGAATACATTTTCCACAAAAGAAGAATATAAACTACCTGAAAACTGTTCAACTATTGAACATCAAAATTTCATTATGCTTGGCAGAGCTAATACGTTTCAAGTTATTCGTGAGTTTTTGGTTACTCTGTGCAGAAACCCTTCTAAACATAATAAGCTAATTATTCACAGCACGGACATTAAGACTCGATTAGAAGATTTAACTAAAATAACAAGCTCGGAAAACAATATTGAGAAACTTCGTATTGTTCTTCACGATATGCAGAAAGTTGAACAGATAATGAATCAGATCAATGAACAGTCTGTCGCAGAAATATCAAAAGATGATCTAAATGATTTTCGAATTAATATAGATAAGCTAAAATATTTGATTGATAATCATGATGCTGATTTGCAGAAAATAAATGATCAAGCTATGGTTTTGTTCAATTTTTTATATGGCTCTGATAGCATAAGGTATTCTGGATTAATAAAAAAAGTGGCAGAAAAATCTTTTATTTCTGTTAGTGATAGCCAGGACTTAGATAATAAGTTAATTAGCCCCGCTATACTAAAACTAGACAAAAACTGGAAAACTATTGTTATAAAAAAGAATGAAAATATAAAAAAGAATGAAAATCACACTATTAGACGCTGGTTAACAAGTGATGGGAAAGATATTTTAGAACCTAAAATACTACATTCAGAAAACTCTGAATTTCAAGATCAATGGCTGTTCTGCAATACTTTTGTAAAGCGTGTTTTATATGATGTTCTAATTAATGTTTATCATGCGCAATTAGAAGAAGCTGGAAATGAACTCGATAATATGTTTTTTCCACATAAAGAAATTCCCGATTATTTCGCAAAAATAAAATCTAAAGTCACTGCTCACCTTTGGTGGCATGTCGAAACAGAAGACAATTATGTGGTTTTTAAAACAGCAAATGCTAGCGATAAAAAGAAAGCTAATCTTAATCAAAAACTCGATATTGCAGGCCTTGAAGGAGTTGGGGGAACAATTGAATTTATGTTGGTACAAAGAAAAGAATATAAGCTGAGACCAGGAGTTAAATTCAAATTGATACAAAAAGTTAGATTTAAATTGATGCAACAAAACAAATATCAAATATCAAAAGATAGCCTCCAGAATGAATATATACAGTATATTGCAGAAACGACCGTAAAAATTCCCCGTCATTCATTTTTCCTAAAGGAGCACTAACATGTTATGTAAAATACTAGTTGTAGATGATCGGCTAAAGGAAAACATAGAGGGTGATAAAACCTCTCCTAGGCTTGAAAAATATCAAAATTTTGCAGATAAATTTAATGAACGTAATCCCTTATTCAAACTGATTCTTGATTTCGCCGAAAATCCAAACGATTTCCAAAAGAAGGTTCAAATAAATCATTATTCAGCTGCAATAGTTGATGCCGTATTAGAAGAACATGGTGATTGGCTGAAGGATAAATTTGACATTACCAAAGTACTTAGCATACTAGGTAATGAAATACCTATTGCAATGGTGAGTTCACACTGGAACGATACTAACTCGGAAGAAATTGCAGCTGCATGGAAAAAACCAAATTGTAGGACATTTCTGCACTGGCGGGATATTCAAGAAATAGATGACGGACAATTTGGATATGCGGAAATTGCTTTTAGAAGTATGTTGCTAGATAAAGAAAATTTGGATAATTCAATAACGCTAGATGCCAATGAGTCTATTCGAATTTTGCATATTTCTGATATACATTCGGGAGGTGTTGATCCAGAGTATTCTAAGGCAGATATTGCCGCATGTGTACGTAAGATTAACTCACACTGGGATAGCAAATCACCCACATTCATCGTATTGACTGGAGATGTAGCTGAACATGGCAATCCTAAACAATATAAAATTGCTTATGGTTGGATTACTGATTTATATGGAAGACTGACTAGGGGTAAGCTTCCTGCTCGTAATATTTTATATGTTCCTGGGAATCATGATGTAAATTTGTGCTTAGCTGCGGCGGCGGCAGTGAAATTATATAAAAATGAAAACAATGAGTTGGCGGCGAAGTTAGAAGGGGATGATGCAGTTCAAGAAGAACTGATTTCGTATGCCTATATGCCCTTTAGAAACTTTTTAAATGAAGTCAGCGATTGCCCATTATTGACACAGGACTTTAATGATCAAAGTTTTGCTTGGATTGAAGCACGGTTTAGACATTTAGGAGTTGTTTTTTATGGCATTAATACCGCGCAGCCAGCCAGAGCAATAGGTACTCCAGGTAGGCGAGTAAGTCCTGATGTTTTAACGACTATAGCGGATAAACTTCAAGCGATTGTTGAAGATTGTGGCGACAATCCGCCTTTAATTGTAGGGCTCGGACATCATCGCCCCGTTGCTGCTGGCGGCGATGCAGCGGTTGATAATCCAGAGGCATTCGAAAATCTGTTTAACCGCGAGGCTAAAACAGCCTTATTCATGCACGGACATATCCATGAAGAAGATTCAGCATATTTTCATAACCCACGCACTGATGTTAGCTTGGTGTTGAATGGCGCAGCCAGTTTTACAAAAGAAGCGGTAGATAGACCAAAAGATAGTTTTCGGGGATTTAGTTTACTGGAATTAAAACGAGAAAATTATAAGGTTAAGTCGCTACAGGTTGCTTCATTTGGATGGTTAGGAAACGATATTAAACGGACAGATGATAATTATATTGTTGAATATGAGCTCAAAAGTAATGGTATGTTTAATACCGGTAAAACTATAAAGTAGCAACAAAATCAATGATGAGCGCCTTTCCTTGTGGCATCAAAGCTTGTGGTATGGGCGGAACATAATTGACTGCTTTCTGTTCAAGAATATCAAGTGTTAGTCTTTGGTCAACCTGAAAATTGCGCCTTGTTTCCGATAGATGTTGTCATCATTAGCAAAGACAGTGATTTCGTTGAAATGGTGCTGCGCTTGGGTAATTGCTGACAGGCGAAGCTGTCGTTGAATTGGCTGACCTTGAAGCTTCAACATCAATGATTTAACCTGTTGGGCGAAAATAATCTGGTTGCAATACAATGCCCCTACGACTCGGCTTTTTGTTCGCGAGCCAACAGGTTTTGTACGGCCTCTAGCGGAGCCAAGCCTTCATATAAAACCTTGTAGGTTTGCTCCGTAATAGGCATGTCCACGCCGTATTTTTTAGCAAGCAAAAAGGTTTCTTTTGCCGCTGAGACGCCTTCGATTTCCTGGCCGATTTCCTGTGCAGCCGCAATTCTATCTTTACCCTGTCCCAAGGCTAAGCCGAAACGCCGGTTTCTGGACTGGTTGTCGGTGCAGGTCAGAATAAGGTCGCCGAGACCCGCCAAGCCCATAAAGGTTTCCTGTTTGCCGCCAAGCTTGACGCCGAGCCGGATAATTTCGTTTAACCCTCGGGTAATCAGCGCCGCCCTGGTGTTGGCGCCGAAGCCGAGTCCATCGGCAATGCCTGCGGCTATCGCCATGACGTTTTTTACTGCGCCGCCGACTTCTACGCCAATCAGATCCGAGTTGGTGTAAGTTCGAAAACGTTCAGTATGCAGGATGTCGGCCAGAAGGCCCGCAAAATCCGGCTGGGGTGAGGCGATAGTTATGGCTGTCGGCAGGTCGGCCGCTACTTCCGCCGCAAAACTGGGGCCTGAGAGCAAGGCCGCCGGGGTTTGCTCAGAAAAAATATCGGCTACGACTTCGTGAAGCAAGGAGCCGTTATCAGGATTAAAGCCTTTGGTTGCCCAGGCTATTTGTACGTCTTTGGATAAATGCGTTTTGAGTTTAAGCAGGGTATCTTTAAATGCATGGCTGGGTACGGAAACCAGCATCAGACTACAGAAACCGGCGACTTCCGCCAAATCGGAAGTAACGGTCAGGTTTTCAGGGAAAATCGGGCCGGGTAAATAGCGTTTGTTTTCGCGATCTTGTGCCAGCGATGCCATGTGCTGAGGATTGTGGCCCCATAACAGCGTCCGGCAACCATTTCTGGCTGCCAGAATCGCCAAAGTCGTTCCCCATGAGCCTGCGCCCAGGACGGCTATTTTTTTATTCATCGAGCGATCCTTCGACAAGCTCAGGTCGGAGGTTAGTTGATGGCGTCTGAGCCCGGCACTTGCTGTGCTTGTTGTAGATGCTGCGAGTATAAGGCGTCGAAATTGACCGGGGCTAACAGCATTTGCGGAAAGCCGCCTTTTGTGACGAGATCGGAAATAGCTTCTCTTGCGTAAGGAAACAGGATGTTGGGGCAAAAACTGCCAAGCATCGGTCCCATTTCCGCATCGGTGAAACCGCCTAAAGAGAAAATCCCTGCCTGATTGACTTCAACAAGATAGGCCGTCGCGTCGCCGTTTTTAACGGTGATGGTTACTGTGAGGGCCACTTCGTACATTGAGTTTTCTAAAGGCAAAACATGGGTGCCCAGATTAAACTCGACAGCAGGCTCCCATTTTTCGGTGAATACTTTGGGCGAGTTGGGCGTCTCAAAAGACATGTCTTTAATATAAATTTTCTGGATCGAAAATTGTTTTTCTACTGCGTTGTTTTCTTCAGTCATAGTGAATTTCTAAGATTAGGTGCTAATGAATGCGATGGCTGCTTCGGAGTGCCGCTTCAGCTTTTGTGTTTGCCGGCTGATTTGATAGGTAATTTGTAGTCGTTTTCCCAGGCTTGCATGCCCCCGGTAATAACGAAAACCTGTTCGAATCCGGCTTTAGTCAATATCTTGCCGGCCGATGCAGAGCGTGTGCTGTTTTGGCAGGCGATAAGGACGGGTTTGTTTTTGTGTGCTTCCAGTTTCGACAGGTGAGCAGGCAGGTTGCTCAATGGGGTGTTGATAGCGTTTTCAATATGGCCTTTAAGAAATTCATCCGGTTCGCGTACATCGATAACCATTGTATCGCTATCGTTCATTTTAGCGACAGCCAGTAAAGGCGAAACGGCGCCGAATTTTTTGAATGCGGTATCGAATAATTCCTGGATTAGCAAATAAGTAACTACTGCCAGAGCGAGAGATAATATGTAGTGATTTAAAACGAATTCTAGATAACGGTCCATGGATAGATTTGTAAGGTTAATTGAAAAGATAAAATTTAGTGATTGGGGCAGAAGACATCCTGCATCATTTTAATGAGCAACAGCATACGGGCATCGTCAATAAAGTAATAAACACGGTTGGCCTGCTTTTTGGAACCGAGAATATTTTTTTCCTTGAGAATAGCCAGGTGTTGGGAAATATTGCTTTGGCTGGTGCCGACCTGATCGACAATTTCCTGTACGCAGATTGAATCGTTGCCCAGCACGCACAATATTTTTAAACGCAATGGATGTGACATTGCCTTTAAGCAGTGAGCCGCTTTGGCTATATCGGCATCGGTTATATTTGCGTGCTGGCCTTTAATTTCCATAGGTTGGCTTAATGTCTCTAGTTTATTGAATTTGATTAAAAAAGAACCCGTGAAGAATTATTTATACACAACTGTTGTCAACGTGTATTAATATAATGGCTACTTGATTGCATAGTTGGCGCAAGCCAAAACACAAAAACCAGTAAATCTGGCAAAATAATACATCACTACGACCATTTTTGGTAATGAAGAATAAAATGGAGCGCAAAGAGATTTGTTTTGTAGGGAATGTAGTGATGCGGATTTTTTTTAGTATCGGGAGATAAGGATAAAGATGTTGAATCGGCCAGAGCCTGTAGTATTGCTGATCCTTGATGGATTCGGTTGCTCGATGGACAAAGAATATAATGCTATTGCAATGGCGGATGCTCCGTTCAAGTCTGTTTAATTTGTGGATGATAAAGAAGCTGGTTTTTTGTTTTTTATTGAGTGTATTCGTCCAGGAAGGTAATGCGGAGGTCTCGGAAAAAAGCGATGCACTCAATGAGGTGCAAGCGGATATTAAAGCGGCCAGTCAAAATATGCAGCATATTCAGCTGCAAAAAAATACTTTAAATACGCAGTTGGGTGAAGTTGAGAAGCTTTATGGAAGGACGGCCGCTTTATTAAAGGCATTACAAGGTCAGGTCGAACAAAAACGCCAGAATCTGAGTAATATTCATCAGGAAATGCAGAGTCTTCAGGATGAAGTCGCTAAGCAAAACAAAGAATTAGCCGGTCAAATAAAGGCTGCCTACGCAATGGGGAAAAAGGAAAAGTTGAAGTTGCTGCTTAATCAGCAAGATCCCGCATTATCCAGCCGGATGCTGGTATATTACGATTATCTTAATAAGGCTCGTCTGACAAAGCTGGCCAGTATTTCGGAGTCTATGAAACATCTGGATCAGTTGGGTAAACAGCAACAGCAGGAAACCGAGCTTTTAGAAAAGAATCTTGAGCAAAAGAAACTAGAGCAAACAGCCGTAGAGGGAGCAAGAAAACGAAGAACTGAATTGCTGACGCAATTAAAAAATGACTTTTCTTCAAATGAACAGCAAATAATTCATTTGAAAGAAAGTGAAAATAAGCTGAAAAATCTGGTATCTTCGTTGCAGAAATCGGCCAATGATCTTACGTTTGAGGTCGAGAAAACAGAAAAATTGCACAAGGCTGTTGAGGTTTCGTCTAAGCCGGTCAAAGATTTACCTGAATCCAGGGATGATTTTTCTAAACTTAAAGGCGACTTTTCTTCACTTAAGGGACAACTGCCTTGGCCCGTCAAAGGGCGGCTAACCAATAAGTTTGGCAGTGTGCGTGCTGAGAGCACTGAGAGTATCTGGGATGGGGTGCTAATTGATGCCGGCGAGGGCACCGAGATACGGGCGATTACCAGCGGGAAAGTGGTGTTTGCTGATTGGCTGCGCGGTTTTGGCTTATTGATTATTATTGATCACGGTAAGGGTTATATGACCCTTTATGCGTTTAATCAGAGTTTATATCGGCAGGTTGGTGAGTGGGTGGATGTTGGCGAAGTCATTGCTTCCGTTGGGCAAAGCGGTGGGCGTAGCCATTCCGGGTTGTATTTTGGAATACGCAATAAAGGTAAGCCGGTTGATCCGCTGGAGTGGTGCCGAAAATAATCGGGATCAAATTAGTTAACTGTCGACTGCATGGATGCGGGAGGTAGAGCAACGCAGGAGCGGTTGCCGAGAGTGGCCCTGTTTTAGGAAATCGAGTGTTTGGAGTTTTAAGGTACATGTTAAAAAAGAAAAATATTTTCATTTTGTCCTTAGGGATTATGTTGGGTGTTTTTATGGGTATCTGCGGCAGCGTCTTTGCCGAGCGGGATAATGCAGCGCCTGTAGCCGATACAGAGACTATGCCCTATGAGGAATTGCGCAACTTCACGGAAATTTTCGGCCGAATTAAAAGGGATTATGTGGAGCCCGTTTCCGACAAAAAATTACTGGAAGACGCCATTCGCGGCATGTTGAGTGGGCTTGATCCTCATTCGGCTTATTTGGGCCCCGAGGAATATCAGGAATTAAAAGAAGGCACAACCGGGCAATTCGGCGGTCTGGGTATCGAAGTTACGATGGAAAACGGCTTTGTTAAAGTGGTTTCCCCTATTGACGATACCCCCGCCCAAAGAGCCGGCATTAAAACAGGGGATTTGATTGTCAGGCTGGACGATCAGCCGGTAAAAGGCATGACCTTGGCTGATGCGGTCAAGCTTATGCGTGGCGAGCCGGGCAGCAAGATTTTGCTCACTGTGGTGCGTGAAGGGGTGGAGACGCCTTTAAAAATAACCATAACCCGGGACATTATCAAAGTTAAAAGCGTAAAAAACCGGATGCTGGAAAAAGGTTACGGCTATGTGCGCATCAGCAGTTTTCAGTCCGGGACAGGGGAAAGCCTTAAAGAAGCTTTAGCTGCGCTGAAAAAAGAAAATGGTGGCAATCTGAAAGGCTTGGTGCTGGATTTAAGAAACAATCCGGGCGGGGTGCTGAATGCGGCCGTTGAAGTGAGCGACGCATTTATAAAGAGCGGTCTCATTGTTTACACCGAGGGCCGTATTGAAAATTCGGAAATGCGCTTTAATGCGGCTCCCGATGACCTGATTGACGGCGCGCCGATAGTGGTGTTGATTAATGCCGGTTCCGCCTCTGCTTCCGAGATTGTAGCCGGAGCCTTGCAGGATCAAAAACGCGCTGTGATCATGGGCGAAAAATCGTTCGGCAAAGGTTCGGTGCAGACTATATTGCCAACCAGCAATGGCGCGGCAGTCAAGTTGACCACCGCTAGGTACTTCACACCTTCGGGGCGCTCCATCCAAGCCGAAGGTATCGAGCCGGATATCGCTTTGCCCCGCGTCAAGCTGGAGGAGTTAGATAAATCCGAGTTCAAACCGGTCAAGGAAGCCGACCTGTCGCATCATTTGCAAAACGGCAAAGGCAAGGAGAGTAAGGAAGAGGCGCAGGAGAAAGAGAAAGAAACCTTGGAAAAAGATTATCCTTTGTATCAGGCGCTGACTTTGCTGAAAGGCATCAGTATTTCAAAAAATAAGCTTTAGCTTATAGCGGTAATCGAAAACCCGGGTTTTGGCAGGCAGAGATGTTTGCTGGGATCCGGGTTTTTTTATGGGTTGAATTTGTTGGGGTAAAATTACGGTTTTCGTCGTAAAGGCTTTGACTTGCGATAAGGTGCAGGAACTGTATATTTTTTTGTTAAATATTTTGGAGTAAGCATGAAAAATAAGTTTTTCTTAGTAACAGTCCTTATATTCATGCTTGTCGTTATCGCAGTAGTTAAATTTGACAAATTTAGCTTTGCAGTATCTAGCGGTAAAGTAAAAGTAGCGGTTAGTGGAGATCAGCGAAAAGCGCAAGATGACCATAGTCAGCCCTCAATACTTTCTCCGGTTGTTGCGCCATCAAACCAGACTATTGATCTCAACAAGACCCAAGGCGATCAGTCGCCGATCGTGAACAACTCCAACAGCACATCAACTATCACATATGGCGCAAAATAGTTACTTCAAACTCACGAATGCAGCATTTCTTCTCGCATTATTTGTAGGAAATGCAAATGCCGCCCCTTCGCAGATTGGGCAGACTAGAGAGAAGCAATCTCCTGTACAGAACTGTGCGTCTCAAAGCACTTGCACTAACACTTATAACCAAGTTAGTGTTTTCGACAAAGAGCGAATTGGCAAGAAGCTTGCCATACGAAGTATCTACCTGATACCAATCAACCCAATATCAGAAAAATTTTGTGATTCACAAACTGTAAGCTGCAAGGATACTTATGAAGTGGCATTTATCTATCTTGAGCTACAAAGCATTTGGCCCGAACCTTTTTTACTGACAGCGGCCAGAGTGAATGTCAAGACCCGGTCAAGTTCTATCCATACGGATGCAGGGCTGCAGGGTGGCTTTGTTCTCGCAAGTCAGATTACAAAAAACTCGAATCCTGGCGAGTTTTTATTCAAGCCGGGTGAGGTTAAGCTTATTGCTCTTTCACAAGGGATTAAACTGGACGGGGTACTCGATTTCTTTAAGGGCGATGTTTTAAACGATACGATTTGGGGGGATCAAGTTCCTGTTACCATTCCAAACCTCGGCAGAGTGGACGAGTTCAATCGTTTTTTGCGGCAACGCTTCGGAAAGACAACTACTATTCGTATTCGTTTATTTGAGAAAGACTATCAATCTGCGCTTACAACCGAGGTGGAGCTTGGCCATGGAAGTGATCTTTTTGCACAAGGAGATGTAGCCAAGAGTCAGTACCAGTTCAAATTTGATTCATTCATAGGAGAGGTTCTATATCAACTACAAGGAGGGATAGACTCGTTTGAAAATCGATATCATAGGTATACAACAAAATGATGTGCGTTCGGTACGTTGGACTGAATGCAATGAAACCCAATATTTTCAACGGCATATCCTAACAACATTAACAATGTATCGCTACCGCGATGATTGATTTAATCGGGTTCTCGCACCCGAAAGCGAGATACTTTCTTTTGCTTCGCCAAAAGAAAGTTCTGTAGGTTGGGCTGAATGCAATGAAGCCCAACATTTCCAGCGGGGGAACCAGAACAACATTAACAATGTGTCGCTACCGCGACGATTGATTTAATCGGGTTCTCGCACCCGAGGGCGAGATACTTTCTTTTGCTTCGCCAAAAGAAAGTATCCAAAGAAAAGGCGACCCGGTTGCCGCTTATTTCCTCCGTTCCTCGCTTTCGACGAGGGTTGACGAAAGGGGCTCCTGCCCCTTCGTCAACGTGCGGCATCCCTGCCGCACCCCTACGGGCTGTTCCCGCCGAAAGCTCCGGTACTCGGCGCAGCATACGGGAATAAATCCGTGCCACCGGCAAATTTTCTTCGCCGCTTATCGTTATACGCAAGTGTCTGAGATAGGCCGTCATTCCGGCAGGGATTTACGCTGGTTCCCAAGCTCCCGCTTGGGAACCCAGAAACGAAGCTCTAGCTTCGCGAGACGGGAAGCTGGAGCTTCACACCGAATTCCCAAGCGGGAGCTTGGGAACTAGCGCTCACTAAAATCCTTAACTTAATGGCAGCGATTCGCTACGTGGGAATAGGCGATGGCTTCGTGTTCTTCGTGCCTTCGTGGTGAACTAACGCGAATTAACGAATCGATTTTTGATAATTGACGCTAAAGTCATTCAGGTTGGACAGCGCTACAGGCAGGTCTTCGGTTTTTTCAAGGCTGAACGCATTAACGCCGACACGCGACAAATAATACACTTGATCCCGCATGAAGTGGCCGGTTGCTCTGATCTCGCCTTGATAGTTATAGCGGCCTCTGAGCAGCCAGGCGTGAGAAAAGATGCGTCCATCACCAAAGCCTGGGAAATCAAGTTCAATGAGTTGAATGTCTTTCAGGTCGGCTGCGATGTCTTCAACCGAATCGGCGGGGCCGATCCTGACGCCTATCTTGCCGTTGGTCTTAAGCAATTGCTGCTTGTCTTTTTTCCAGCGGGCTAATGAAACGCTGATGTCGCCGTCTTTGAGTTCGGCGTCATCCGCAACATAACTCCAGCTGTCGTCAACAATCTGTTTGTCTTTAATTATCTGCATAGACTTGCTCTTTGAATGGGTTGATGCCGACGCGTTTTACCATGTCCAGGAAGGATTCGTCATCTAGGCGTTGTTTGATATAAACGTCCAGTATGGTGGTGACGGCTTTGGTGACTTGGTCTTTGGCAACAGCAGGCCCGAGGCGTTCGCCGATAGCCGCCTCGTTTTCGGATGAGCCGCCCAAGGTTAATTGATACCATTCGGCTCCTTTTTTATCGACGCCCAGTATGCCGATATGCCCTACGCTTTGGTGCGCGCAGCCGTTCATGCAGCCGGACATGTTGATTTTTACATCGCCGATGTCATGGAGGTAGTCCAGGTCATCCAGCGCATCGTTGATTTCTTTAGCGACACCAATCGTTCCTGAGTTGGCGAGCGAGCAAAAGTCGAGGCCGGGGCAGCAAATCATGTCGGTTGCGGTGCCGTTATTCGGTGTTGCCAGTTTCAGCGTATCGAGCTGTTGCCACAACGCGAACAGATCTGACTGTTTGACGTCGGCAAGAATTAAATTCTGTCTGTGCGTGCTTCTGATTTCACCAAAGCTGTATCGGTCTGCCAAGTCGGCGACGGCGTCAAGCTGCATATCGGTCATATCGCCCGGAGGTGAGTCCGGGGCTTTTAACGATATGAATGCGGCGCGGTAGCCGGGCACTTTGTGATCGGCAGTGTTGTGCTTAACCCAAGTGGCAAAGGCTTTGCTTTCGAGTTGCTGCTGTGCAAAGCTGGTATCTTGCGCGGCATCTGTATCGTAAGCAGGCGGAGCAAATTGGGCTTTGATGGCTTCGATGCGGTCGGCGCCAAGCTCCAGGTCATCTCTGATCAACAGCCATTCTTTTTCGACCAGTTCGGAGAATTTCTCCATGCCGGATTCTTTGACCAGGATTTTAATACGGGCTTTGTATTTGTTGTCGCGGCGTCCGAACAGGTTGTATATCCGCAATATGGCTTCCAGATAAGACAGCAGGTATTTCTTGTCCAAATAGGGTTTGATGACTTGGCCTATGATCGGTGTGCGGCCCAAACCTCCGCCGACCAGCACTCTAAAGCCGGTTTCGCCGGCATCATTTTTAACCAGATGCAGGCCGATGTCATGAAATTGGGTGGCAGCGCGATCAAGCTTTGCGCCGCTGACAGCGATCTTGAATTTACGCGGCAGGTAGGCGAATTCAGGATGCAGAGTAGTCCATTGCCGGATAATCTCGCAATAGGGACGAGGATCTTCGATTTCATCGATACAAACACCGGCCAAGTGATCGGTTGAAGTGTTTCTAAGACAATTGCCGCTGGTTTGAATGGCATGCATCTGGACTTCGGCCAATTCTTCAAGAATATCGGGAACTCTTTCCAACTGGGGCCAATTAAACTGGATGTTTTGCCGGGTAGTAAAGTGGCAGTAGTTTTTGTCGTAGGTACGGGCAATGTGTGCCAGTTTCCTGATTTGCTTGGAGTTAAGCAGACCGTAGGGCCCGGCTACCCGCAACATCGGGGCGTGGGTCTGAATGTAAAGACCGTTCATTAGGCGCAAGGCGCGAAATTGGTCGTCTGAAATTTCGCCTTTTAAAAAGCTTTCAGTTTGCCGTCTAAATTGGGCTACCCGTTGTTCGATAAGGGTCTGGTCGATGTCGTTATACTGATACATAAATGAGCGTTGAGTGCTTGTCCAGGCGAGTAATTACAGCCAATAATCATATACTGTGGGTCATAAAATGACAAAGGTTATTGTATGGTGCTACTATTGTCCGCTAAATTTTGGGTGTCTTTGGTTACTTTTTTTGAAATAAGATTTAGGGGGTTATTTTGGTGCGGTCATTGTTAGTCTTGTTGTCTCTGCTGCTGTTGCCCGGAATGGCGATGGCGGGTGGTTTTGAAAGTCTCGGCTTGACGGGGACAGAGCGTGGTGTTTATACCGTTCTGATTTTCATTATTGCCTATGGTTTTGTTATGGCGGAAGAATTTACTCATCTGAGTAAGTCCAAGCCGGTTATTTTGGCGGCGGGTATCATATGGGCGAATGCCGCCGTTTTAGCCGCCCAAGCGGGTGTTTCTACTGCGGATATGCATGAAGCTTTCGAATACAATTTGAAAGAATATGCGGAGTTGATGCTGTTCCTGCTGGTTGCCATGACTTTTATCAATTCAATGGCTGAGCGTAATGTGTTTGAGGCCTTGCGTTCCTGGTTGGTAAGAAGGCAGTTTGGTTATCGGAAACTGTTTTTGATTACCGGTATTATTACATTCTTCTTGTCGGCTGTTGCCGATAACCTGACGGCGGCTTTATTGGTCGGCGCGGTAGTGATGGCGGTAGGTGCGGACAATCCGAAATTTGTCAGCATCGGCTTTGTTAATTTAGTGGTTGCAGCTAATGCCGGCGGTGCGTTTTGTCCTTTTGGCGATATTACCACGTTAATGGTTTGGCAGGCTGAGTACGCCGAGTTTTTTGATTTCTTCAAGTTGTTTATCCCATCGGCGGTGAATTACGGGGTGCCGGCGGCAGTGATGTATTTTGCAGTGCCCGATGAGCAACCCAAAGTTTCCAATGAGGCGGCTGTGCAGTTAAAGCCGGGGGCAATTCAAGTTTGTGTAATGTTCTTGTTGACTATCGTTACCGCGGTAAGTTTTAAGCAAGTTCTGCATTTGCCTCCATTTATGGGCATGATGGTCGGTCTTTCCGTGCTGATGCTTTACGGATATCGTCTAAAAACAGTCTATAGCGTTGAAGGCGACGATGCGTTTGATATTTTCGATAAAGTGCGTCATGCCGAATGGGATACTTTATTGTTTTTCTTTGGTGTGGTGTTTGCGGTCGGCGGTTTAGGTTATATCGGGTATCTTGAGCTGTTGTCAGGCGCTATGTACGATGGCTTGGGTGCGACAACGGCGAATATTTTAGTGGGTGTGATTTCAGCGGTTGTTGACAACATTCCTGTTATGTTTGCGGTGTTGAATATGAATCTGGACATGGATTTATATCAGTGGTTACTGGTTACATTAACTGCCGGCGTTGGCGGCTCGATGTTGTCGGTAGGTTCGGCTGCGGGCGTGGCATTAATGGGGCAGTCCGATCATAAGTATACGTTTTTCAGTCACTTAAAATGGACTCCTGCAATTGCTGGCGGTTATGTGGCAAGTATTGTCGTTCATTACTTGATTAATGGTTGATGGCTTAAATGAGCGCCGCATTAAAAGTGCGGTGCTCGGTAGCTTTCTTGCGATATATTCAGTTCATGCAGTCTCGCTTGTCAGGTAAGGCCGATGGCTAACGATAAAAGTTGGCGTTCGGCCTTTTCGGTTTATGCCCAGCCGCGAGTGCGAAGCATGATATTTCTGGGCTTTTCTGCGGGACTTCCTTTTTTATTGGTTTTTTCAACTTTATCGGCCTGGTTGCGGGACGAAGGGGTGGAAAGGTCGGTTATAGGTTTTTTTAGCTGGATTGGGGTTACCTATTCAATAAAAGTTTTTTGGGCTCCTGTCATCGACAGGCTTCCATTGCCATTCCTAACTAAATTGTTGGGTAAAAGGCGCAGCTGGATGTTGCTTGCGCAACTAGGTATTGTTGCCGGGCTGATTGGCCTGGGAGGTTCAGACTCGCATAGCCAATTACAGCAGATTGCTTTGTTTGCTGTGTGGGTGGCATTTTGTTCGGCTACGCAGGATGTTGTTATCGATGCTTATCGAATTGAATCGGTGGTTCCTGAGTACCAAGGCGCCATGGCTGCGACCTATGTGCTGGGATACAGGATTGCCTTATTAATGGCTGGGGCCGGTACTTTTTATATTGCTGATTATGCCAGTTGGCAAGTGGCTTATTTTGCCATGGCGTCTGCTATGTCGGTGGGTCTGGTAACAACGCTTTGTATTAAAGAGCCGGAACATAAATGTTCTGACGAGGCGGTGTTGCGAGAAAATGCAGATGTAAAGCATCGGAATATTTGGCGGCGGTTGTCGATGAGTTTCGTGGATGCCGTATTGAATCCCTTTGTGGACTTTTTTGGCCGTAACGGCAGAGTTGGGCTATTGATTTTGATGCTTATCGCTGTCTATAAAATGAGCGATATCACGATGGGGGTTATGGCGAATCCGTTTTACCTTGATTTGGGGTTTAGCAAAAAAGATATTGCTGATATTAGCAAGGTTTTTGGTTTTTTTATGACTATTGCCGGTGCAGCTCTAGGCGGTGCGCTGGTTGTTAGATACGGTATTATGCGCCCGCTGTTGCTGGGTGCGGTTATGGTGGCCGTTACTAATCTGCTGTTTGCTGTCTTGGCGGTAAGCGAGCCTAGCCTGTTTTTGCTGGCCGGTGTTATAAGTGCGGATAATTTAAGTGGTGGCATAGCAACATCGGTGTTTATTGCGTACCTTTCCAGTTTAACCAGTACTGCATACACCGCCACGCAATATGCGTTGTTCAGCTCGTTAATGACTTTGCCGGCTCAGCTATTGGGGGGGTTCTCAGGAATGGTTGTAGATAGTTATGGTTACACTGTTTTTTTTGTTTATGCGTCAACGGTAGGCTTGCCGGCAATCGTGCTGGTGCTTTTATTAATGCGTTATCAAAGCCGGCCTAAAGCATATAATCATAATCCATAATAAGCGGAGCATGATCGGAAAACCGCTCATCTTTATAGATGGATGTCGCGGTTACTTTATCTTTAAGAGCGGAGCTGATTATTTGATAATCAATACGCCAACCAACGTTTTTAAGCCAAGATTGACCTCTGTTTGACCACCACGTGTATTGCTCGGCTTCTTGGTTAATAAGTCTGAACGCGTCTATCCAACGTCCGTCGGCAAATAATTGATCCAGCCAAGCTCTTTCTTCCGGTAAAAAACCCGAGTTTTTTTGATTTCCGCGCCAGTTTTTTAAATCGATTTTTTTGTGGGCTATGTTCCAATCGCCGCAGATTATATAGTTGCGACCGCTTTCCGAGCATTCCTGTAGATAAGGTGTGAATTTTTCTAAGAATTTAAACTTGAAAGCTTGCCGGTCTTCTCCGGAAGAGCCGGAAGGTAAATAAAGCGAAATAACGCTTAAGTTTCCAAACTGAGCCTCGATAAAACGGCCTTCTGCGTCGACATCTTGCCAACCTATGCCGCTAATAATTTTATCGGGTTGTTTTTTGCAATATAAAGCTACTCCGCTATAACCTTTTTTTTCTGCGTCATGATAAAAACAGTGATAGCCCGCCGGGCAAAAGGGATCGGAATTAAGTTGATGCAGCTGGGCTTTTGTTTCCTGTATGCAGATAATGTCGGCGTTTTGTTGCTGCATCCATTTGAAGAAACCTTTCCGCTCTGCAGAGCGGATGCCGTTTGCATTTAAAGTAATAATGCGCATGAATATAAATTGAGTTGCGAAATTAAAATGAAAAACGTATTATACGAGGTTCTTTAATAAAGTATGTAGCCCGTTTGTGGGTAATGTGAAAGTAATATGAAACCAGAAATTCATCCAGAATATAAGCAAATTACTGTGACTTGCGGTTGCGGTAATAAATTTGAGACCGGTTCTGTATTGGGTAAGGATTTGCAAGTTGAGGTTTGTTCTTCATGTCATCCTTTTTATACAGGCAAACAGCGCGTTGTTGATACGGCGGGTCGCGTTGATAAGTTCCGTAAAAAATATGGTAAATAGGATTTTGTGTTTTTGCTTGGGTAGTTGTCCTAGTATTGTCACAAAAAGCGTTAGTTATAGCGAATGATGCGATGAGTAAAAAATGAGTATTGTTTGATTACATCTTTACATTTGTAAGAAAAAGAATGCGTTAATCATTGTATTTTACGCGGTAAGCAAAAAGCCAGTGCAGCATTGTTGCACTGGCTTTTTGCTTTTATGGCTTTAATGGAAAATCCTTAAGGGATTCCGGTTTTCTATTGATCAATATGATTAATTTGGATGCTGCCAAAGGAGGTTCTGGTTGGTTGTGTGTTGATGTCAATGATGGGGGCTTAAGTGGGGTCTAAGCCAGACAGTCCTTCAATAGACCAGTTGGAGGAATCAAGTGAGCCTTCATCGTTGTCTCCGTTTTTGTAATTGATGCGGCAGACATATTTTTTTGTGATTGTATTTGCTGTGGGGCTGGTGATGTCGATTTCAGCATTAATAACATATTGGTAATTTCCCAAGCTCCATGCATTAAGAGGCTTTTGGGGGAAGCTAATGGATGTATCCGGTCCAAATTTTGATTTAATGTAGCTATTGCAATGCTTAAAGGCGAGTCCAGTGAGCGGCGTGCTAATAGCGGTCTGACTCCCTTGGTCTTTGCTGTCAACAAGAAACAGATCTGATTGAATGACTTTGTAAACGAAAGGCATGACGACTTCTTTTTGGAATAAAAGTAGGGCTGTCAAGCTGGCGATAAAAATTATTATGGAGTATTTCTTCATGGATTTAAGGCGATTGGGTTAAAAATATTAAAATTAATTCTAACAGGAATCAATGTCTTAAGTGTAGAGGAATTTGGCAGGTAAAGTCTGTATTTAAGGAAATGTATCGGGGGCTTGTTTTTGACTTGACAAGGCTAATTGAACTGGTAGACTGACAGCTCACTAAATTGACTTGGTGGCACTTGGTTCTTAATTAAGAACAGGTGGGAAAATGGAGTTGTAACTATAGCCCCTGGTCATAAAAGGTCAGGGATTTGATAATTTTTGGAGGTAGAAATGGCAGCTACAACTGAATCAGTGAGAGCTGATGCTGCGGAAGCACCGCTGTTAAATAAGAAAAACATGATCCTTGGATCACTGCTATATGTGGTGTTTTATGGTTGGGTTCGTTGGTATGAAGGAATCTATGGCTGGTCAGCTGGTCTGGATTCATTCGCACCTGAATTCGAAACATATTGGATGAATTTTCTTTATATCGAGTTTGTTTTGGAAGTTGCAACTGCAGGTATCCTGTGGGGTTACATCTGGAAAACTCGTGATCGTAAAGTAATGTCAATCACACCAAGAGAAGAGTTAAGAAGACACTTTACTCATTGGACTTGGTTGGTAATGTATGGCTTCGCTATTTATTACGGCGCTAGCTACTTTACAGAGCAAGATGGAACATGGCATCAAACTATCGTTCGCGATACTGACTTTACACCAAGTCACATCATCGAATTCTATTTGAGCTATCCTATCTACATCATCACTGGTGGCGCTGCTTTCTTGTATGCAAAAACTAGACTTCCTACTTATCAGCAAGGTCTGCATCTTCAATATATGGTTGCAGTCGTTGGTCCTTTCATGATTCTGCCAAATGTTGGTTTGAATGAATGGGGTCACACTTTCTGGTTCATGGAAGAGTTGTTTGTTGCTCCTTTACATTATGGCTTCGTATTCTTCGGATGGGCGGCATTAGGTGTAATGGGCGTTGTAAATACAGAAGTTATAGCTATTGCTAAACTTCTGAAAAAAGACTTAGCTTAATAAAGTCTTGGTTGTAATTACTATCTCCTCGCTGTTTCGCTTTTTTCAGGGCGAAACAGCAAAGTTAGATAGTCATTAATAAAAATAATTTAAATCCTTTAGGAGGTAAGCTAATGAGCGCATCTCAATCAGCTGTACGTTCACGCGCTGAGGCAGTTAAAGTTTCACGCACGTTCGACTGGCTAATTCTGTTCGTATTGTTCTTCGTTGTACTTGGTGGTTATCACATTCACTACATGTTAACCGGTGGTGACTGGGATTTCTGGACTGACTGGAAAGATCGTCGTCTATGGGTGACTGTCGCTCCAATCGTTTCAATCACTTTCCCTGCGGCTGTTCAGGCTGTGTTGTGGTGGCGTTACCGTTTACCTTTTGGTGCGGTAGTTTGTGTCTTAGGTCTGCTGTTAGGTGAGTGGGTTAATAGATACTTGAATTTCTGGGGTTGGACTTATTTCCCAGTAAATTTCTGCTTTCCTTCAAACCTGATGCCAGGTGCTATCGTTCTTGATGTTGTATTAATGCTGACAAACAGCATGACAGTTACAGCAGTTTTGGGCGGTATGGCGTGGGGTCTGTTGTTCTATCCAGGTAACTGGCCAGTAATTGCGCCATTACATGTTCCTGTTGAATACAACGGCATGATGATGACGCTAGCTGATTTACAAGGTTACCACTATGTAAGAACTGGTACACCTGAATACATCAGAATGGTTGAAAAAGGTACATTAAGAACTTTTGGTAAAGACGTTGCTCCAGTATCAGCGTTCTTCTCTGCTTTCGTGAGTATCTTGATTTACTTCTTGTGGCATTTCTTCGGTAAATGGTTCGGTGGTACTTCATTCACCCAGAGCTCATAAGCGCTTGGTTGTAGGAAATCACACAAAAAGACTGGTGTTAGCAACAAAAAAATATGCTGCTGACATCGGATACTCAGAAAACTATAGATTCTCTATTATAGAGGAGGATATATGAAATTAATAAAAGACAAGGTTGCTAAATTATCCTTTGTCGCACTGCTGGTAACTGTTACAGCAGCGATGTTTTACGCACCAACTGCATC
>JALNYY010000159.1:3149-9140 GCA_023229605.1 Methylobacter sp. | reverse complement strand
GTTCGCCCATTTTTCATCATTTTGACCCTGTTTTTTATAGCACTCGGCTATAGAAAACTCTATCTAATGCCATACCGCTGTGAAGAAGGTCAAATCTCGGCAACTGCTCCATGCGTTGCTCTACCTCCTGCACCCATGCAGTCGTGTGCCGTATCCGACATTCAACGCCGACAACGCCTGATGTTTTGGCTTGGCTCCTTGTTCATTTTGATACTGCTCGCCTTTCCCTGGTTAGCGCCCTTTTTCATAGATTGAGAGGACTCCGATATGTCAATTAAAACCGGTTTATTAATTGTGAGCTTGTCGTCAAGCATTCTGTGGATACCGGCGGTTCATGCGGAAACAACTGTTGAACAGCCAAATCGGCAGCAAACGGTGACGCTAAATATACAAAACATGACCTGCCCGATGTGTACTTTCACCATCAAAAAAGCCTTGCAGAAAGTCGATGGCGTACAACAGGTGGCTGTCGATTACGATGCCAAAACTGCGACAGTCACTTTCGATGTCCAAAAAACCCATAGTCCGGCGTTGATCAAAGCCACGACGGATGCCGGTTATCCGGCAACCATTGCCGACCCGGCTGCTCGATAAAGCTAAGGATACGTCTATGTCTGATTGCTGTCGTTCGAATGCCTCTGCAAAAACCAGAGAGGTTTGCCCTGAGTGCGGTTCCGCTTGTATCAGTGTCGGGATGCGTACACTGTACCATCAGGTCAGATTTCCTGAGAATCAGGCGATTACCGTTGACAGCTATTTTTACTGCTCATCCAAACAATGCGCAGTCGGTTACTTTTCCTGCTATGGAAACGCTGTTCCCAAACAGTATTTAAGAAGCTATTCAGAGATTCAGGAAGACAAACTTTGTTATTGCTTCGATATTGATGCCGATCAGTATTTATCAGCGTTAAAAGCCAACCGTGCAGAGCCGATCAAAGATTTTGTCATACAACGAACAAAATCAGGCGAATGTGCTTGCGAAATCAGAAACCCGTCAGGCCAATGCTGTTTGGCAAATTTCAAGTATTTGGAAAAGAGTCAGTCTCAGTAGCTGAGCGGCACTCATGCATATGAGTGTCCGCAATGCGGTCGATTGCCGTCATGTATCGGAAAGCAAAAAATACACAGTCCCATTCAAAACCATTGCATCATTTAGGTATAAGATAGAAGCCAAGCAGGATGATGAAGGAAGCGCATCAAGCTTACACTCAACCTTTAACCTTTTTCAGGAGAATCAAATGGCTGATTGTTGCAACGATAAAGCTTGTGAAATTGAGGCACTTCGTAATCGCCAAAGCTCGACGCTTAAGATAGTGCTGGGTATTAATGCTGTCATGTTCATTGTAGAACTCACAGCGGGGCTGATCAGTGGTTCTGTCTCGCTGGTGGCGGATTCGCTGGATATGCTTGGCGACGCGTTGGTGTACGGTTTCAGTATTTACGTTGTTGCGCGCGGCGCAAGAATGAAAGCCCGTGCAGCCCTGTTCAAAGGCGGCATCATGGCAGCCTTTGGTTTTTTCGCTCTTGGGCAGGCTGTTTACAAGATTGTTTTTCCAGAGGTTCCAGTATTCGAAACCATCGGCGCAATTGGCCTACTGGCGCTTGCAGCGAATAGTATTTGTTTGGCTTTGCTCTGGCGGCATCGAGCCGATGATATAAACATGAGTTCAGTTTGGTTGTGTTCGCGCAACGATATTATTGCGAATGTCTCAATATTGTTTGCCGCCGCAGGCGTATGGTTTACCCATACAGGTTGGCCCGATATTCTAGTCGGTTTGGCAATTGCCGTTCTCTTTCTACGGTCAGCGCTATTTGTATTGCGCGAGGCTATTACGGAGCTTCGGTGATGAGAGTCACAGAAAAACCCATTTCCAGTTACCCCTGGTACCTTCGCCCGTTCTTTTGGAATCAAAAAAGAAAATACGGGCAAATTCTTAAGCCTGCTTTGATTTGGGCCAGAGTCCCCAAGTTGTTTGCAGCAATAGCCCTACTCTATGGGGTGCTGGACAGAAAAAGCAGCCCTATCGATCCGGTTCTGCGATCCTTAGTTACGGTCAGAGTGTCACAAATAAACGGCTGCCGTTTTTGTATCGATATAAACTCCTCCGTGTTGGCAAAAAGAACAGGTTCCATGAACAAGGTGAAGGCCCTCGAACGATGGCAATCAAGCGAATTGTTCGATAACAAAGAAAGGCTAGTCCTGGAATATGCCGAGGCGGTGACGTATACCGACCGGCAGGTTGATGATGATTTATCTCAGCGCCTGCATGAATACTTTAACGACGATGAAATAGTCGAACTCACTGGGCTTATTGTCTTCCAGAATTTATCCAGCAAATTTAACAGCGCCCTGGATTTACCAGCACAAGGATTTTGCCGTCTGCCGAAAAATAAAGATCGCAATATCGATGAACAGTAGGATCGATTCGAGAACAGCGCTTGCTGCGAATCAGTTTATTCACCGGAAAATCCTGCTCCGGCTGTTTCTGGGCTGGCTGTTCCTCAGCGTAGCGGTCGGCGGCGGCGTTTTATGGCTGGAGGTCAATCGCATCCGGCAGTTCGTGCATGAACTCGCGCTCAGGGAATCCGCGACTTTCAGCGGGGAGTCCGCCCATAATTTAGAGCAGTTGGATTCAGCCGCTCGCCAACATCTGGCAGAGTTGGCACGGCAACTGGTCAACCAACATTTCCTGGTCGTCGAGCTGTACGACCGCAACAAACAACTCCAGCTTGAAGCCATTCGGCCTGGGCAGGAGGTCGCCGAACAGGGTATTGATCGCTATCGCCATCGATTTCCACAAGTGGGTGAATTTTCCCATGAGTTTCACTTCATCCGTGGCGGATTGCTGCTGGTCATCCTGGTTCCGCTGAAAGGCGTCCAGGATTCGCCGACCGGTTATTTCGAAGGCATCTACCAAGTTGATCGGCAGACTCTCAACTCGATTAAGGATGACCTGCTGCGCACACTGCTGTTTGTCAGCCTCGGCATCACGTTCACCACCTTCCTGATGTATCCGATCATCTTGACGCTCAACCGGGGACTGATCAAATTGTCCGGCGATTTGCTAAAGGGCAACCTGGAACTGATGAATGTGCTCGGTTGCGCGATTGCCGAACGCGACTCCGATACCAACAGCCATAATTACCGGGTAACCTTCTATGCGCTACGGCTTGGCGAAGCGATTGGGCTTTCCCGCGAGAACATCCACGACCTGATTGCCGGTGCTTTTTTGCATGATGTCGGCAAGATCGGCATCCGCGACCCAATCTTGCTGAAACCGGGAAAACTGACGCCGGAAGAGTTCGAGGTCATGAAAACGCACGTATCGCTGGGCGTGGATATTCTGAGCAAATCGAGTTGGTTAAGCGGCGCCAGGGACGTCGTCGAATTTCATCATGAGAAATACGACGGTACGGGTTATCCGCAGGGGCTCAAGGCTGAAGCGATTCCGTTGAATGCGCGGATATTCGCTATCGTGGATGTATTCGACGCCCTGACTTCCAAGCGCCCGTATAAGGAGTCGTGGACAATGCCGGAAGCCATCGCCATGCTCGAACGGGACAGCGGCAGTCATTTCGATCCTCAGTTGGTGAAAAGTTTTGTGATGCTCGCCCCCGATCTTTATCAGAAGATCAGCGGCGTTGAAGCGCATCGGCTGGAGGTGATGCTACAACACAGCATAGCCCGCTATTTTTTGGCCGCTAGTTAATGGGAGAAACACCACTATGAATGCATGGCACAAGCTATCGGTTACCGAAGCCGTAAGCCTTCTCACGACCGATGTGGAGCAGGGACTTCCTGCCAATGAAGCGAAAAAACGGCTCACCCGGTATGGGAAAAATAAACTACGCAAGGGCAAGCGATTTTCGGCCTTGGTCATTTTTGTCAGCCAGTTTAAAAGCCTGGTTATCTGGGTGCTGATGGGCGCAGCGGCGATTTCCGCTGCACTGGGCGAAACTGTAGACGGCATCGCCATCATTGCCATCGTCGTTTTGAATGCGATAATCGGCTTTATCCAGGAGTATCGTGCCGAGAAGGCGGCGGCGGCATTAAGTCGTTTGACTGCGCCCCATTGCCGTGTGGTGCGCGGCGGTCATAGCCTAGTGGTTGATGCTATAGAAATCGTTCCGGGCGATATCCTGTTGCTGGAAGGCGGGGATCTGGTCGCGGCGGACGCTCGCCTGATCCAAACATCCGTTCTTCGTATCAACGAAGCGCCGCTTACCGGCGAATCGCAAGCTGTAGGAAAATCCACAGACAGACTGCCTCCGGAAACGCCTCTGGCGGAGCGGAACAACATGGTCTTTCTCGGTACCAGCGTAACGGGGGGAACCGGTCGCGCTTTGGTGGTTAATACCGGTATGGAGACGGAACTCGGCCATATCGCCACGCTTCTGGACACCGCCGAAAGCGGAGAAACCCCGTTGCAACGCCAACTTGAACGGGCAGGACGCCTGCTGTTGATGGCCTGTTTCGGTATAGTGACATTGATTTTCGGCCTGGGATTATTACGCGGAATTGCGCCGTTTGAGCTGTTCTTGAGCTCGGTGAGTCTTGCGGTAGCGGCTATCCCGGAAGGTCTGCCTGCGGTGGTGACTATTGCGCTCGCGCTGGGTGTGCAACGCATGGTGCAGCGTCATGCCTTGGTGCGGCGTTTGGCCTCGGTTGAAACGCTAGGCCGTGCTCAGGTTATCTGCACGGACAAGACCGGCACACTGACGATGGGTGAAATGACCGCCCGCAAGTTGATCACTTCAAACAGCTTGTATCGCATCACCGGCGAAGGCTACGCCACTGAAGGCGCATTCTTTTCCGGCAATGTGGAAAGCCTGCCATCAGAAAGTCCTGAACTCCTGGCCTTGTTGCGTGCGTCGGTCGCCTGTAACGATGCCGAACTGGCCCTAATCGATAACCGGCCAGTAGTCATCGGCGATCCTACTGAAGGGGCGCTGCTGGTGGTCGCCGCAAAAGGCGGTATTACCCGCGAGGTCTTCGAGACTGAAATGCCGCGTTTGACTACTGTGCCTTTCGATTCCGACCGCAAACGGATGACTGTCATCCGTCGTCGGGAAAACTATATCTGGGCGTTCGTCAAAGGTGCGCCCGAAGTTATTCTCAGTCGTTGCACCCTGATTAGAACCGATCAGGGAGTAAGAGAATTGACCGAGAATGACCGTAGCCGAATGATACAAGCCAATGCCTTACTGGCGCACGATGCCCTGCGTGTGCTTGCCGTGGCCGAGCGCCCCTTGGACAATTTCAGTATTGAAGAAGGCAGGGCTGTAAGCGATACCGAGATTGAGAAGGATCTCATCTTTTTGGGGCTTGTAGGCTTACAGGACCCACCTCGCGCCGAGGCAAGGGAGGCCGTGGCCAAATGTAAACGGGCAGGCATCAAATCCGTGATGATTACAGGCGATCATCCGGACACTGCGCGGGCAATAGGTTTTGAATTGGGCATTCTGGGCAAGGGCGACCAAGTTCTCGTAGGAGCCGAGCTTGACCGTCTGGATGATGAAGCGCTGAAGCAACGTGTATCACAGGTTTCGGTTTATGCTCGGGTTACCGCCGAGCACAAGCTCCGCATTGTCCGAGCATGGAAAGCGTGGGGCGCAGTTGTGGCGATGACCGGGGACGGGCTTAACGATGCGCCTGCGATCAAGGAGGCCTCTATCGGTATCGCCATGGGGCTAACCGGTACCGAGGTGACCAAAGAGGCCGCGGATATGATTGTTACGGATGACAACTTTGCTTCCATTGTCGCGGCGGTAGAGGAAGGGCGGGGCATCTATGACAATATCGCCAAAACCTTGGCCTATCTACTGGGCAGCAGTACCGGCGAATTGATGGTGATGTTGGTCGCGGTTCTGCTGGGCTGGCCGCTGCCGTTATTGCCGCTGCATCTTTTGTGGATCAACCTGGTAACAGACGGCTTTGCCGCACTGGCTCTTTCGACCGATCCGATTGATCCTGACGTATTGAGCCGTCCA
>JALNYY010000159.1:1202-3139 GCA_023229605.1 Methylobacter sp. | reverse complement strand
CCTTGTTTACCGGCTTGCTGGCCGCCAGTGTCACTCTAGGCGTGTTTGCTTACGAACTCCATATAATCGGCAGCGGTCTTGAGCATGCCCGTGATGCCGCTTTTACCGCCCTGGTGATCACTGGATTGCTGCGCTCTTTCGGCGCACGGAGCGAGCAACGCACTCTTTGGCAGATAGGCCTATTTTCCAACCTGCGCTTGTTTCTGGTTGTGGCGGTGAGCTTCACCTTGCAGTTGGCGATACATCATGTCCCCATGCTGCAAACGCTGTTCCAGATCGAGCCGGTTTCTCTACATCAGTGCGCGGCGTGGATCGGGGTTGGATTTATACCGTTGATTGTCCTGGAACTGAGAAAAGTCATCCGTCGCCCTCAAGCAACAAAGGATAAGACAATGAAAAAATACGCTAATAAAAAAATTTATACCTGCCCCATGCACCCTGAAATTCGCCTGAAAAATCCCGGCAACTGCCCCAAATGCGGGATGACCCTTGAACTGATGGCTCCGGTGGAAAGCAAGGTTGTCGAAATTCATACCGAATATGTATGCCCGATGCATCCTGAAATCATCCGTAGCGAGCCGGGTTCCTGTCCCAAGTGCGGCATGGCTCTGGAACCCCGCGACGTTTCAGGGGAGGAACAGGAAAACCACGAACTCACCGATATGAGCCGAAGGTTTTGGGTCAGTACTGCGCTGTCGATACCCGTGTTCATTTTGGCGATGGGCCACGATCTGATGCCGGGATTGATTGCCGGCGACTTTTTCACCCACTGGCTGCAATGGATTGAATTTGCTTTAGCTACGCCGGTTGTTTTATGGGGCGGTTGGCCGTTTTTTCAGCGCGGCTGGCGTTCCATCATCAATCGCAATTTAAACATGTTTACGCTGATCGCATTGGGTATCGGCGTCGCTTGGGGCTACAGCGTGGCAGCAACATTTGCGCCGGGCATTTTTCCGCCAACCATGCGTAATTCAGACGGCATGGTGGCTGTTTATTTCGAGGCCGCCGCCGTCATTACCGCATTGGTGTTGCTGGGGCAAGTGTTGGAATTACAGGCTCGAAGCCGCACCAACCAGGCTATCAAGATGCTGCTGGAGCTGGCGCCGAAAACAGCGCGTCGGGTGACAGGCGACGGCAAGGAAGAGGATATTTCTCTTGAACAGGTCCAACCGGGCGATGTGTTACGCGTCCGGCCCGGCGAAAAAATCCCTGTGGACGGTGTCGTGCAGCAAGGTTATAGCAGTATCGATGAATCCATGGTGACCGGCGAACCTATTCCGGTGGAAAAGAATGTAGGGGATAGACTGATAGGCGCCACCGTCAACAGCACCGGTAGTCTGCTGATGCTTGCCGAGAAGGTCGGCGGCGAAACGCTGCTGGCTCGGATTGTGAAGATGGTCAGTGAAGCACAGCGCAGCCGGGCGCCTATCCAGAAACTGGCTGATGTGGTTGCAGGCTATTTTGTACCGGCCGTGGTAATCATTGCCATCATTACCTTGATCGTCTGGTGGCAGTGGGGGCCGGAACCGCGTTTGGCTCATGCCATTGTTAATGCGGTAGCCGTACTCATTATTGCTTGTCCTTGCGCTCTCGGTCTTGCCACGCCGATGTCGATTATGGTCGGTACTGGCAGGGGCGCTCAGCTTGGGGTATTGATTAAAAATGCCGAAGCACTGGAAGTCATGGAAAAAATAGATACCTTAGTGGTGGATAAAACCGGCACGCTGACTGAGGGTAAACCCCGTCTCATGTCAGTCATCGCTTGCAAAAACTTTTCCGAAGAAGAAGTGTTGCAGCTTGGTGCAAGCCTGGAACGAGCCAGCGAACATCCGCTTGCCGCCGCCATTGTTAAAGGCGCTGAACAAAAAGGCATCAAGCTGACTGCCGGAGAACAATTTGAATCGGTAACCGGTAAAGGCGTTTGCGGCAGTATTTCA
>JALNYY010000159.1:0-1192 GCA_023229605.1 Methylobacter sp. | reverse complement strand
CCGCCGGGTTGCGCTGGGTAATGCCAAATTAATGGCAGCGCAGAATATCGATATAACGCCTTTAATAAAACAGGCAGACGGGCTCCGTCTGGAAGGGCAGACCGTCATGTTTGTTGGCGTAGACGGGAAGCTCGGCGGATTTATCAGTGTCGCCGATCCCATTAAATCGTCAACACCGGAAGCGCTAAAAGCCCTGCATGAAGCGGGGATAAAGGTCGTCATGCTGACCGGCGATAATAAAACCACAGCTAATGCCGTGGCAAAAAAACTCGGTATAGACCGGGTTGTAGCGGAAGTATTACCCGAACAGAAAACCGAAATCGTTAAACAATTACAGGCCGAAGGCCATATCGTGGCAATGGCGGGTGACGGCATCAACGATGCACCGGCATTGGCGCAGGCACACGTGGGGATTGCGATGGGTACGGGCACCGATGTCGCGATGGAAAGTGCGGGGGTAACGCTGGTCAAAGGCGATCTGCGTGGCATCGCCCGGTCACGGCGGTTGAGCCAAGCCACCATGAGTAATATCCGCCAGAATCTGTTTTTTGCTTTCATCTACAACGCCCTCGGCGTTCCCGTTGCAGCCGGTGTGCTGTATCCATACTTCGACATTTTGCTTTCACCGATGATTGCGGCGGCAGCAATGAGTTTTAGTTCGGTTTCAGTCATCATGAACGCTCTGCGACTGCGAAAATTATCGCTTTAAAACATCATTTATCTAAAAAAGCGATTATTTGGATTCGAAGGAGATGTTAAAGATAAACGTTTTAGATCGCTTTATTAGGGTGCGTTTATGGGTTTTTAATGCACATTTATTGTGCGAATAGAATTGAGTAGAAGACAAAAAATGCCTAACGCATTGATTTATTATAAATGGCACTATTCGTGCTTTAAAAAATAGCTGTGCGGACTGGGTTGATGCCCTATTTTTTGTGCATCAATCCGCGAGCTATAAATCCCAAAAATCACTTGGGATTTTGGTGATGTAAAGCATTCAGCTAAATAGCGGGTTACCTGATAGGTAGCAGCGCCTATTGATCGAAGAAGTTGAATTCTCTATCCTTGCTTAACAACCTGAAAAAACGATGATACTTTAAATTTTTTTGAATTATTTAGGAGAAAAACCATGAAAAAAAAGTTACTGATTGCCTTGCTTTTAACTGTTGGCTTAGTGTCGGCATGTGCCGAG
>JALNYY010000158.1 GCA_023229605.1 Methylobacter sp. | reverse complement strand
GACTCCAATTCCACGCAGAATATAATGATGTTATTGATGGAATTAGTATGGATTTATGCATATTCATTTGTAAAATAGTTAGTTTAATAATTTTCCAAAACTTATAGACAGTAAGTGCTAAACAAACTAATAACGGCAATGAGTGTGCGGCTGGAAAAAACATCAAACACTACAATCTGTAGCAATCCGGAATAAGCGGCATATCGCATCGATAACTAAACCACACGGTATGGTTAATACTAGGCTTGACATAACTCCCTTGTCAAGTAAAACTATACGCATTGGTTTAGTTAAGGAGTCAACGTTGAGAAAAAAAAGCCCAGTACTTCGCCAAACTATTTTGGATGCAGCAAAGGCAACATTTGAAAAATTAGGTTTTGAGCGTACAACAATGACCGTTATTGCGGCTCTGGCTGGCGTATCAAAGGCAACTTTATATAGTTACTTCAGTTCAAAAGATGAGTTATTCATAGAATCAGTAGAGTCTTCCGCCGACCAACACAAAGGAATGCTTCAAAATATATGCGAAGGCGGATCGGCAGATATTTTCAATGATGATGTACGCTTGACTATTGCTCTGCTTCAGCCATCGGAAGATATTGCTTCAACTTTAAAACTGCTCGGTGAACGTATATTAGGTACTTTCTTTACGCCCCAAAAATTAGCGGTGAGGCGTATGATTATTTCATCGTCAAGGGATAGAGAGATTGGTAAGCTTTTTTACGAACGTGGCGCAGGAAAAGGTATGAAAATTTTGGAGGACTATTTCGCAGCCGCTATCAAAGCCGGTCAGTTGCGTCCATCCGAGCCTCGGGTGGTAGCGGCTCATTTTCGAGGATTATTGGAATCGGAAGTGTTTGAACCATGGTTGTTGAACATCTTGCATGAACTTCCACCTGACTTAATTCATGATGTTGTCGATCGTGCCATCGAAGTTTTTATGAGGGCATATGGCCCAGAGGGCAACTGAAATCGGATGGAAATAGTTGTTATGACCAGTAATCAGCGCAATTTTCGACCGGAATTATCTGCAACTGACGGGTGTGTTCAAACCGATATTATTTGCTATTTCGTATTTAAATGATTCTATCGCAAATAGTAGCCGTCTGAGATAGAGTTGACTCATTTTGTAGATAACGAGTAGTTTTAAAGGCGCCCATTACCCGAATATACTGTGCACTGTATATTTCCGGGGATGGGCAATAATAGCCAATTTGTTGTCACTCTCCGGTGAAAAGCTTCCATCACTTTGCCGGCAGCCAGTCCAGATCTTGTGGCGTCAAAAATCCGGTCGATCAGTGACCAATGGTCGGGCTTGGGGTAATTTGATCGTCTACCGGTTGGTCGGATTGAAATAGGGGGGGGCTAACCCCAACCTTCGGTAATTTTGAAAGTTACGCTTACTTTTACTACCCTATATTGAAGATCCTAATGGGACTTTAGTGACGTTTGTTTAAATACGCCCCATTACTATGCTGGGTCGTAATTTCTCTTCGGTACCGGAATCGGTGGCGAAAGGTGAGTTGAGACCATTACATGATCCGATGCGCCTCAAAACCCAAATTCAATTCCTGTTGCAAAAAAAACCTCCCAGTGCCGGAGGGCAAAGGGAGGAAAGGTGTACAGACACTGGATAGTTCTGAACTTTCACACTACGAGGAGGTATATGAAACTTTTGGAGATCCGCTATTAAGCCTTGATCTTTGGCGAGGTTGTTAAAAATTGCAACACCGCTAATAAAACATGTAGAAAATAAGCCATTATTTCGATGAGACCAAATTCGGCTTGTTGTCTGATGGTTAAAGATTATACATATGTAGCCATATGCTTACAATGCGGCTTGAAATTAATAGATTGTTTCTGTTTTGTTGATAGTTCTTTCGTGAGCACCAGCCCAAAAAATCGATTTTGTTAGATAAGCATTTGTATGATAAAGGTAAATAAATTCAAGTGCGGTTATCAGTTTCATTGGGTAGCTGATGGCCTGTGTTGCATGCATCTAGGTAATTTTACTTATTGTGCAACTAATTTGCCTCCTCTATTCTGTTGCCGCTTTAAACATACAACTAATTTTTAGGTTTGGAGTGATTTGACATGCAAATGATAAAAGCTAAGTTGCCTTGCTTTTGTCGTTTGATTTCTTTATTTTTTATAAAAATAACCGCATATTTTAATAATGAGGATAGGATCATGAAAAAATTAGCATTCGCATGTGCAGGTTTATTGTTATTTTTAAGCACAGCAGTTTTCGCTGAACAACACGCTGATCAAGCGTTGGAACACGCCAATGCGGCAGTGGTTCAGGGTGAAGCCGGCAAAGCAGAGGGGTTGGTCGAACACGCAAAGTTGGCAATGGAACATACGCTAGCCGCTGCCATAGTCGCGAAGAGTATACCGAAAAACCATTTGGAAGCTGCTGCTAAAGAACTGCAAGAAGCCATAGATCAAGGCAATCTGGATCATGCAGATGTGGCGACTAAACATGCTGAAGCCGCTGTAGAGCACATTAAAACCAGCCAACAAGCCAGCAATAAATAGTTTTAGTATTTTAAGGAAAAGGGCGAAATATTTATTTCGCCCTTTTTTTCGCTGGATTCGGCAGGTCTTGCTTGGATAAAATATTTATAACGGTGGTTTCGTTAGCGCCAATATCCACAGATGTAAGTAAATTCGCATTGCATCGCAATACAAAAAACACCTCCCGTTAAACACTGTCAACCCGCCTCTCTAACTGATCTCATAAAACTGTTTAATATCCGATAGTTGTTACGTTAAAGACTGTCAAAAAAACGCATTAAACGATATAATCTCGGATAACATTCATCCGGCTAATAGGATTATAGTGGATATTAAAGAATACATGAAAACGCTGGGTCAGCAGGCCAGGAAAGCGGGGCGGGAAATAAGCCGCACCGAGTCAGGCAAAAAAAATCTGGCCTTGCTAAAAATCGCCGCAGCTATTGAAAACAGTCATGAACTGCTGGTAGCAGAGAATCGCAAGGATCTTGAAGCGGGTAAGAGCAATGGCCTGGATGCGGCCTCGCTGGACAGGCTGGAATTAAAGCCATCCGGTATTCAAGCAATGATAGAAGGTTTGAAACAGGTCGCAGCATTACCCGATCCGGTCGGCGAGATCAGCGATTTAAGCTACCGACCCAGCGGCATACAGGTCGGCCAAATGCGCGTGCCTTTGGGCGTAATCGGCATTATTTACGAATCCCGCCCCAATGTGACGGTCGATGCGGCGGCCTTGTGTCTTAAATCCGGCAATGCCTGTATCTTAAGAGGCGGGTCGGAGTCCATCCATTCCAATCAGGCGATTGCTGCCTGTATTTCTGAAGGCCTGGAGGCGGCAGGCTTGCCGGTGCAGGCCGTGCAAATCGTCGCGACGGCGGATCGCGCCGCAGTGGGCGAGTTAATCACGATGGATCAATACGTCGATGTGATCGTGCCGCGCGGCGGCAAAAGCTTGATCGAGCGTATTTCCAAGGACGCAACCATTCCAGTCATCAAGCATCTGGACGGCATTTGCCATGTTTATATCGACGATACAGCCGACATAGACAAGGCGGTCAGGATTGCCGTTAACGCCAAAACCCACCGCTACGGCGTTTGCAATGCGATGGAAACCTTGCTGGTTGCCGAAAGCATTGCCGCCAAAGTGTTGCCGATGTTAGCTGAAAAATATATCGAAAAAGACGTCGAGTTGCGCGGCTGCCTTAAAACCTGTTCCCTAATTCCGAGCTGCATCAGAGCGACAGAGGAAGACTGGGATACCGAATATCTGGCGCCGATTTTATCGATCAGGATAGTCGACGGCATCGATCAAGCGATGGAGCACATCAATCAACACAGTTCAGGGCATACCGAAGCCATTGTGACCGAAGATTACACCTTGGCCCGCCGTTTCTTGCGGGAAGTGGATTCCAGCTCGGTGATGGTGAATGCCTCGACCCGCTTTGCCGACGGCTTCGAATACGGGCTGGGCGCTGAAATCGGCATCAGCACCGACAAGCTGCATGCGCGCGGCCCGGTGGGTTTAAAGGGACTGACCTCGTTAAAATATATCGTTCTGGGTGACGGCCATATCCGGCAATAAATGATCGGCATCTTCGGCGGCACCTTCGACCCGGTTCACTACGGACATTTGCGCTCGGCGCTTGAAGTTAAGGACATCTTCGGGCTGGGTGAAGTCCGGTTGATTCCCTGCGCTAATCCTCCGCACCGCGAACAGCCTGCCGTAACCGCCGAAATGCGCTTGCAAATGCTGGAGCTGGCGATAAAAAACCAACCGGGGTTAAAGATAGATACCCGAGAACTGGAAAGGTACGATCAGCATCAAACGCCGTCGTATATGGTCGATACGCTGGAGTCTTTAAGGCAGGAATTTCCACGCGAACCCTTATTGTTGTTTATCGGCACTGATGCGTTCAAATCTTTAACCGGCTGGCATCAATGGCAGCGGTTATTCGACTTTGCGCATATTGTAGTGATGACCCGGCCGGGCATTGAAACACAGGCGCTCGACGATTTTTTTAAAGCCCGACTGGCGGGAGTAAATGAGTTGTCTCAGGCTACCGCAGGAAAATTATGCTTCCAGCAAGTCACCCAGCTGGATATATCGGCGACGGCGATCAGGGACATAATTGCAAGAAAACAAAATCCGGGTTTTTTATTACCCGATGCTGTCATAGAATACATCAAGCAACACAAGCTTTACGAGACACGTTGATCTCATTATTTACACTAGGAATTTGAATGCAAGCAGAAGATATATTGAAAATTGTCCAGGATGTTTTGGATGAACGCAAAGGACAAAGCATAACGACACTCGATGTGCGGGGTAAAACCAGCTTTACCGATTATATGGTCGTAGTAACCGGTACTTCGGATCGTCACCTGAAATCGTTATGTGATTATGTATCTGAAAAGCTAAAGGAAAACGGCGTTAAGCCTTTAGGTGTTGAAGGTGATTTAGGTTCAGACTGGGTGTTACTGGATTTGGGCGATGTGATTGTCCATGCAATGACTGCTCAGGCGCGCGAGTTTTATCAGCTTGAGAAATTATGGTCGGTTGGGGGATCTAAAGAAGGCGAGCAGAAAGCCTCGTAGTTTTGTAGATACCGACGCTAGTTCCCAAGCTCCAGCTTGGGAATTCGGTTCTGGAAGCTCAGCTTCCTGTGTCGCGAAGCTAGAGCTTCGCTACTGGGTTCCCAAGCAGGAGCTTGGGAACCAGCTCAATTGTTAGGCCCACACTACTGGCGCTGCTTGACTATGAGTTTGTTCTTTCGCCGCATGTCCCTGTTTTGGCAATACGTGAACCATCTGCCCAATATGTGGTAGCGCACGAAAGAATCAGAATGTATCTTTACAGCATTTGGGCGATAGTCACGATGATGTTGTTCTCGCCACACATCAATATCATGGACAGAGAAGTCTTTTACGCTGAGCTTCCCGTCTATCTGACGCTCCAAGAGAAACATTTCTAGCGCCTCCTTCGAAGCAAGGGATTCCTTGGTTAGCCTGAAGTTTCGAAACACGCCTATGTCCTGGTCATTCCGCCCCACGGGAACTATTTGCGTCTTATCAATCTGGTCTAAGACCTCAACAACGTACTTGATATTGCTACCAAGATCGGTGTCTTTGTATCGGGACGGCACCGGTTGAAGAATGCCTGTTAGATGATTGTTGAAGAATTCAACTACGGGATTCCATCCGCCAATGCGCCTAGGAACTACATACTTTCCATCAGAGGTGGAAAGTACCAATCGCTTGCGCAGTTTATTGTTGGCAAGAAGGTCATTGATGTCTACCTTCCGGAGGTTGAAGCCGTAGAACTCGATTGGACCAAACTGCTTTTGGTAGGTCTCAAATGGTTTAAGGATCAGAGGGCTGTCCTCGAACTCCATTAGATGAATGTATATCGAGTGCCCGACCTTTAGATAGATGCCAAAGATCGTCGTTGAGCGATCTTTGATGTTCTCGATGAGGATGTTGCTGACGTATCGATCTTCGCAGGATCGACTGGAGGCAATCTGGAATGATCCTCTGAGTTCAACCCCGTTCTTCCGATAGTAATTCTTGACTGCGACCCATAGTGCGACCAGCGAGATGAGTATTGGAAGCAAAGTCAGTGGCGACGGAATTTGCATGTGCGCCTAACTAATATTAGACATCCCAAATGACGCAAAACATTGAGTCATTTGTTTATCTATTAATGTATAAAATTTAAAAATCATTGTTGATTCATTCTGTTGTGTAAATTTGGTGCGACCTAAAATAAATTTAGATAACGGCACATAAAAGACGGGTAATTTGATCATGAATACTCGCAACAAACAATGGTAATAACCTAGGCCCTAGACTCCGCAAACTTCTTAGGCTGATGCTGGGTTAACGACAATACTCTCTGGGGGGGCACAATAGCCGTTAACCCAACGCGACTTCTCTAAACTTCTTTATGGCTAGCCGCCAAAGCAGGCAATGACTTGACCAGCTTCATGATGCCATAACCCAAAACCATATAGAGCAGGGCGGAACTGACATAAGGCGGGTAATACATGGCTACCCGTGAAAAATACTGCTCCCAGGATAAATCAGGATAACGGCCGGAAAGCACATAAAAGCTGCCGTTTGAAATGGCGAATGCAGCCGATGTCGCCAGCGTTATCACGCCAAACTGTGTTGCCATTTCAGTCATTTTCAGTGATTTAAATGCCGAGCAATAGCGGCCTGCAAACCATATGACCGCATAGGTAGGAATCAGAAAAACATAGGCGGGCGACACGCACCAGCTGCTGGTGCCGTTTGCGATGGCGATATAGTCGATCAGTCCCGCCAGAACCAACAAAAAGGGAAACAAGGCCTTTTTACGGTAAAAACCGGCAAAGAAAAAAACCGCCAATGAGGCATCGGGCAGGTGCAATACGTCGCCAAAGTGATGAAAACGCGTCAGCACCATCAGCGCGATCAGGGGGATAGGTAAATACTCGACTTGCAGCCATTGTTTTATGTTCATGGTGTTTCTCCAAAGGTTAGTTGTTGTAGTGGATTGAAAGAAAGAAATTCCGGTCTGCGGTATTGTAGGTACTGATGGTTTGATACTGTTTATCCAACAGGTTGTTTAATTTTGCGCTCAGCATCCAGTTTTTATTTAAGTGATAGGCTGTGCGTAAATCGACGGTTACATAGCCGCCAACCTTGGTTTTGTTCAGCGCATCATCAAAACGCTCGGCTTGAGCCAGTACATGAGCGCCCAGGTCAAACTGTCCGAATGAGCGCGATAAATCGTAAGACAAGGTTTTTTCCGCGCGGCGCGGCAGCCGCATGTCGGTCTCGCGGTTTTTAGGGCTCAGCAGGTTCATATTCAACTTGTTGTTCCAGCCCATGATTTGAGTTCCGATTTCAGCTTCAATTCCGTCAATTTGCGCCTTGCCGACGTTTTCAGCGCTGGATAGAAAGGTTGTCGGGTTCGTTACCGTTACGATCAGATTGTCGATATTGGTATGGTAAGCGCGAATTTCCCATTGCAGCCAATCATGGTCGCCAGCCAGTCCTGCTTCGAAAGAAGTCGATTGTTCGGCTTTCAGCGAGGGATTGCCGAATCCCGGAAAATAAAGCTGGTTAAATGTCGGCGCTTTGAACGCATTGCCAAAACTGGCAAACGGGCTGATGCCGTAGTTCCCGTTATAACGCCAGCCGAAATTTCCGGTCACCTGCTCGCCGAAGGCCTCGTTTTTGTCCCCGCGTATCGATGCGTTGATAAAGTGGTCGTCCAGAATGCGGCTGTGCAATTCGGTGAAAATGCCAGCATCATAGCGGGAACTTTCGTTGTAGGCAGTTGAGCTGTCGACCTGATCCAGGCGGTAGTCGGAGCCGATAACCAATTGGTGATCATCGGACAAGGCAAGCTCATTCAACCAACTGGCGTTCCAGCGGGTACTGTTAAAGCTGCTGGAAAATGTCCCGTTTGGCGCAAAGTTGTCGCCGTCGTCGCGGCTTTGTCCCAAGCGCAGTAGTGAACGCCAGTTTTCAACGATGTTCATGCCGGCTGTAGTGCCGACGGTCTGCTCTACAAATTCGGTTTTATTTTGGGCGGTACCGTCATATTCGTTTTTCCCCTCAGCCCGCATAAAAAACGCCTCAACTTCGGCAGTGTTGTCAAAACGGTGGCCTAATCGGGCATTCAGCGCCGTGTTCAGGTAACCGTCCTTGTCGGGTTGATCTAAGCCCCTGATAGGCTGCCGGGCATTAAAACCTTGGGAACCGAACTGCGATGAACCCAAGCTATACCAGCTGTTTTTCCATTTGCCGCTGACAGTACCGGAAACGCGGTAAGTGTCATAAGTGCCGCCGCCCGCATCCAAAGTAATGCTGGGCTTTTCATCTTGATTGCCTTTGCGGGTGAAAATCTGGATAACCCCGCCTATCGCTTCCGAACCGTAAAGGCTGGATTGAGGGCCGCGGATTATTTCCACCCGCTCGACCTGATCGAGCGGAATAAATTGAAAGGGTGTGGTGCCGGAAGTGACGGAGCCGACTTTAATGCCGTCAATCAGCACCAGTACATGGTCGGCATTGGTTCCGCGCAGGTAAATATTGGTATCTTTCCCGTAGCCGCCGCTTTGCGACATGTCGATTCCGGTCGTGCCGCTTAACAATTCCGGCAGGGTTTTAGCCTGCAGGCGCTCAATATCCTTACGGGTATAGATCGTGGCCGCTGCCGCCAGCTGATTTTTAGCCGTTTCCGTCCGGGTTGCCGTAACAACCATATCGGGAAGATTTTGCACAGTTTCCTGCGCATGTAACTGGGCATTAAAACCCGTGAGCAATAATGAGCCGTAGATGATTTTTTGCATAATGTCCTCTGCGCCGCCCGCGCATGATGGTTGTGAGTACACAACAGAGGACAAAGGAAAACGAGAGATAAAGCGGAGCTGTACTGTCATTTTCGCTGACAGCCCTCCGCTGTACCGAATTACACTCTCGGGCCGGTCTCCGGGCTTATAAGTGGTGTTAGCCTGAATCATCACCTTCCCATGCGTGAACACAGTGGCGTCTCGATGAAACTTTTACTTATATACCGTTGCGGGGGCAGCGTCGGATTTGGCGTAAACCTTACCGACTTCCCGTTTAACCATTGGGTCTGAAAAACCCTC
>JALNYY010000157.1 GCA_023229605.1 Methylobacter sp. | reverse complement strand
TCGACAACATCGCCAATGGTGCGGGCCGTTTTGAAATCTTCGGCTTTAATCGCTTTGCCGGTCATTTCTTTAAGCCTGACTATCATGTCAACCGCATCGATACTGTCGAAATCCAGGTCTTCGTACAGCCGCGCATCGAGAGTGATGGTCTGTTCGTCCATCTCGAACATCTCGACCATAATCTCCTTGATGGCCGTTAAAATTTCTTCGCGCTCTTTCATCCAGTGACCTCAACCTCGCGCGGCTTGAATGTATTCAGCCAGCGTTGATACCGACGAGAAAATCTTCACCACATCTTCTTTTTCAGCATCAATCTTTACGTCGTATTTTTTACGGATAGCCAGACCCAATTCCAACGCATCGATGGAATCCAGCCCCAAGCCGTCATTAAACAGCGGCGCCTGACTGTCTATATCCGCCACGCTAATATCCTCCAGATCCAGCGTATCAATAATAAGTTGTTTTAATTCATCTTCCATCGTGTTTATAAAGCTCTCTCTGTTGCGTAAAGTAATCTTGCAGATATTGTGTAAAACGCCGCACGGCTATCGATTTTGGGCTGATGCCGGTAAATTGATCCAACGGAATATCATCGCCGACGTGCATGGACAGGTGAAAGCGGCAGTCGGGAATTTCATACCACTGTTCGGCCTTGGTTAAAGTGCTGGGATAACAGGTCAGCGTCACCGGCGTTACCACGGCATTTGCCTGCAGGGCAATGGCCGCCGCGCCGCGCCGGAAACGATACGGTTCGCCCGGTATTGACCGCGTCCCCTCCGGAAAAATAATCATCGAGCCGCCCGAGCGTAGCCGGGCAACGCACTCGGCTATCATTTGCCCTGGATCGTCGTTGCTGATATATCCTGCATTGACTATGGGTCCCCGCATAAACGGATTATGCCGCAGCCCTGCTTTGACAATACAGCTGGCCTGTTTGATTCGGCTGATCAAAAAAACAATATCAACCAGTGTCGGATGATTGGCAATAATCAATTGCCCTGGCCGATTAAGCTTATCGAGGCCCACGATTTCGTAAGTCATCACCCCAAGCCTGTGCATCAAACCGATGAAGACATAAAAACTGTAACACACTACTTTTTGGCCTCGGCTGACCTTTTGCCGTGGATTACCGGGTAAAAAAGACAACACCGGAAACGCTAATATCCACAGTAATAAGCCGCCCGCGCCAAAACTGAAAAAGCTCAATCCTGTTGCAAAAAGGCGCCAGCCGTAGCCAAATTTTGCCGCTATTGTTTGCGCCATTCCCAACTATGCCTATGGTTGCCCAGCGCCAACGATTTATCGTCGGTAGCAAGAAACTTCAAAAAAGAGAATATCTGCAAGGCGTGCTCGCCATCATTGCGCTGCGCGGGCGATCTGCAAAACCGTATCGGCAAGCCGTTCCCGGCCAAAGAAATCCTTAACCCCAGCGCACAAACGGCAGGTCCATCCAGCGCAAACGGCGGCGTCGGATAAAAATCCGATAGTGGCTCATCATAAAAAACCATCAGCACCTCGGCTTGGTGTTCCTGCAAAAGCCCCAACGCTTCAATAAATGCCGGAGCAATGCCGTCCTGGCCCGGCGCAATCACGGTAATTTCCTGGTGATTGGCGTAGGCTATGGAAAACAAGCCTGCTATGGCGTTATGAACTGACAGGCTAAAGGCTGTTGGCGAAACTTCCTCACCGTTCTGCATGCTTTTAAGCATCTCTAATGACTTATTCACTTCGCCATGGGCAGAGCTGAAAACAATGGGCAATGTATTATCGTTATCAATACAACCTTCCGCGGCATTAAAAACCGCCCTGGCTAATGGACTTAATCTGCGCCGGACTGTCTTGGACGCCGCAACAGGAATAACCGTTTTTTCCGCTTGGGCAACGGCCTTGCTGTCGCAGCAGTCCCGCCAGCTTTCCTGACCGCTGATCCCCGGCCAGGCGTTCCATTCCAGCACTACAAAATCAACGGCCTTCAATGGTGTCATTATATCAATCCGGTCGACCAATAATACATGCAACATCTCATAACTGAAGATGCATTAGCCTGGATGTCGCAACGATGACATGACTCCCAAAACCGGCGCGTTGGTTTTAAACATCGCCCATGCAGGCATGCCGGGCGCCAGTTCCAGACTTTGTGCGCTCTGCTGCGTGAGCATGGAGATCAGTATTTCACCACCGGGTAGCAGCACGATCACCTCCGCGTTCACCTCGTCCTGCTGGACGCGAATCACGTTGCAGCGCAGCCGGTTGCGCGCCGAGAACCGGTTGTGATCGGAATCGATTACCAGTGTGATGTCGGCGCTGTTGATCAACAATAACGCATCGTCTCCGACCCTTAAGCCGAGATCGCTAAGCGATGTCAGGCTGACGGTGGTAATGACCTGTTCGCCGCCTTTCAATTTCACGATAATCTCCGCATTCACCGCACCGGCATGAATCTCCATAATCACGCCGAAAAGCTGGTTGCGGGCGCTGGTTTTAACCACCAGCCGCTGCAACAGCAGGACAGTATCGGGATCGTCGGCGATATTGCGATTGAGCTGCTCAAGAAACTGCCGGTGCTGTTGTTCCAGGTCGTTAAACAGCGCCAGCAAGGAGCGTCCTGCCTCGGTTAAGCAGGTGCCGCCGCCCTTGCTTCCGCCAGTGGCTGTCATGACTAATGTTTTCGGCGCGCCATTGTTGGCCCTTTCGATGATTTGCCAGGCGCCTTTGTAACTCAAACCCACCTGCTTGGCGGCCTGATTAATGGAGCCGCTCTGATCTATAGCGCTTAACAAGCCGATCATGCGGCTGTCCAGCATGTCGGCCAGCCGTAACTCACCCTTGATCCAGGTTGGAGCTGTGTTATTGCCAGTGATGGTTTTGGGCATAAATCAACGGGGCTGAGTGGCTTGTTTTACAGGGAGGAAATCTTGTCGTGACAGAACATTATTTCCCATATGAGAAAACTTGTTTCCAATTTTATTTAATTACTTTGGTACATAGCGGCTTAAACTAAAACTGTGCTTATTATTTAGTCTCCCCGAATAAGTCCATCCACATCGACGAAACGGCATAGCTGTGCATTCATGTTTTTAATTATAGGCCATTGATGATGCAAAAAATACCTATTGCCATCGATGCCGTCAGCCATGCGCAAAATTTGATAGCCGACGGAGGCTTTTGCATTGGCCGCGATGCTATTCAAGCGGCTGAAAAGCAATAATGCAGGACAACCTTACTGTCATTTAGCCTACAGAACACAACAAAATGTTTGAAACACTACATTGTTCATCCGTCGGCGCATCAGTAATAATCAATATAATTCAATGACATAATAAGAAAATAAACAAATGGCACACAAGCTGCTAAATGTTGTGACTAATAGCGTTATGTATTTTTGTATATAACGCTGTTAAACTGGAGCTGCGTCTTATTTTAGTTTTTCCAAATAAGCGCTGCATGCATCGACGAGTCAACGTGGATGTAAACATCATAAATTATAATTATAGGTCATTGATGATGCGAAAAAAACCTCTTACCGGCGTTGCTGTTAATCACACACTCAGTTTAATTGTCGCCAGCGGCTTTTGCATGGGCAGCAGCGATAATATCCAAGCCGCAGAAACTAATAGCTATGCCAAACAGCCATTTAGTGCTTATTCCAGTCAAACGGATGACGCTTTACTTGGATCAAGTAAATATGAAAAACCGGTTTGGAATCTGCACGATACCTTAGGTTTACCAAAATGGTTATCACTTTCGGTGAATCAGCGCACCCGCTACGAATCACTCAGCGGTAGTTTTACGCCTCGCGGTACAGGCGGCGACCAACAAATTGCCTTGCAAACCGATGTCTGGCTGGCAGCCAAGTTCGGTAAGTTTAGCGCCGGCACAGAGTTCTTAGATGCTCGCGCATTACTTGCAGACAGCGGCTCAAAAACCCTGAGTAATTCGCATGTCGATACAGCCGATTTTATCCAAGGTTACGTTTCTTGGGCTGATCAAAACGTTTTGTACAGCGGTCTCGGCGCTGAGGTCAAAGTCGGTCGGCAAACATTGGATTTTGGCAGTCGCAGACTGGTAGCGAGAAACACATTTCGCAATACTATCAACAGCTTTACTGGGTTAAATATGCGATTCCTGAGTTACGACAAATGGCAGTTTAACGGTTTTGTCACGATGCCCGTCATTCGTTACCCACAAGGCGTAGACACACCGGATTTAATCAATAATGACGGCAATATGGACAGAGAAGATACTCATACCTTGTTTTCCGGCGGTTTCTTAGAACTACCTAACCTGGTTTGGGGTGTCAACACCGAGGCTTATCTTTATCATCTTGACGAGAGTGACAGCAATACCAATCCAACGCGTAATCGCCGTTATATAACTCCCGGCATGCGTTTTTATATCAAACCCGCCAAGGCGAAATTCGACTTTCAAGCAGAAGCCATGGGGCAGTTTGGTACGGTTCGGGCGACAACCAACGCTACCGATAAGAGAAATATTGAACACAAGGCCTGGTCCAACCATTTTGATATGGGTTACACCTTCGATGTGCCGTGGTCGCCACGCTTAGCCTTGGAATACGATTATGCGAGCGGCAATAATTCCAACAACCCAAATTTAGACCAACGCTTCGACCCTCTTTATGGCGTTCGCAGAGTCGATTTTGGCCCTACCGGCATTTATGGCGCTTTTTCCCGCAGCAATATCAATACTCCGGGCTACCGCATTAATGCCGCACCGCGCTCTGATGTGCAGCTCTCATTTGCCCATAAATTTCTTTGGCTGGCGTCATCGACTGATTGCTGGGGCGGCGCTAACTGTAGCAGCACCTCAACCAGCACCACGCTATGGGACACAACTGGCCGCAGCGGCAGTTATGCCGGTCAACAACTTGATTTGTCCGCTCGCTGGGACGTTAACAGCAGCTTAAATTTAGAATCGGGTTGGGCACATCTATTCAAAGGTGAATTTGCCAAAAAGGCCCCATCGGCTCCTAACGGACAAGATATTGATTATTTTTATGTGCAAAGTCAGTTAAGATTTTAAGGCGCTGCAATGAAGTTCTGACCGAACCAGCTGTTGAAAACCTTACTTGGCAACAGCTGTTACAGCCTTTTTTCCCTATCTTTGGAGATAGTTCATGTTACTAACCACCTTCTTCCGCCCGATCATAGTCTTTGCATTACTGCTATTCGGTCAAACCAGCTGGGCTGCAACCACTCTAGTTGCCGTTGCAGCTAACTTCACAAAACCAATGACTGAAATTGCCGCCGAATTTGAAAAGGCCACCGGTCACACCGCCAAACTGTCGTTCGGCTCCTCCGGCAAATTCGTTTCGCAAATGCAAAACGGCGCACCATTTGAAGTATTTTTATCGGCCGACGAAAAAGCCCCGCTAAAACTGGAACAAAGCGGCTTTACCGTGTCTGGCAGCCGTTTTATCTACGCACTGGGCAAGTTGGTGCTGTGGTCAGCAACGCCAGGCTTGGTTGACGATCAAGGCAAGGTGCTCAGCAGCGGCAACTTTAAACATCTGGCTTTGGCTGATCCCAAACTGGCGCCTTACGGTGTTGCAGCAATGGATGTGTTGAAAAATATGGGGTTATCGGAAAAACTACAGCCGTTAATAGTTCTGGGTGAAAACATTGCCCAAACCCAACAGTTTGTCAGTACCGGCAATGCCGAATTGGGGTTTGTTGCCTTATCGCAAGTGATTGATAACGGCAAAATTGCCAGCGGGTCAGGGTGGATTATCCCAGCCGATCGCTATGCCCCCATCAAGCAAGGTGCAGTATTATTGACTTTGGGCGCTGAAAACCCCGCCGCCAAAGCCTTGCTCGACTATCTGAAGTCTGCGCCCGCTTTGGCGATTATCGAAAAATACGGCTACGACCTGCCCAAGTAATCGGAGAGCTAACCTGATGATCACAACCGCCGATCTCGACACCCTGTTGCTCACCGGCAAAATCGCCGGGATCGCAACTTCGTTAATGTTGCTGATCGGCACACCGTTAGCATGGTGGCTAGCCCGAACATCCTCTTCCTTGAAAGGCATCATCAATACCCTGGTCGCATTGCCATTGGTGTTGCCTCCCTCAGTGCTTGGCTTCTATTTACTGGTTTTGATGGGGCCTGCCGGACCGGTTGGCAAGCTGACCACTTGGTTGGGATTGGGTACGCTGCCGTTTACCTTTACCGGATTGGTCGTGGCTTCGGTGTTGTATTCACTGCCGTTTGTCGTGCAACCACTGCAAACATCTTTTGCGATGATCGGCGAGCAGCCTTTGGAAGCGGCGGCAACATTGCGTGCCAGCCCCTTGGATACTTTTTTCAGCGTCGTCGTTCCGCTGGCGAAACCCGGCTTCCTGACCGCCGCTATCTTGGGCTTTGCGCATACCGTCGGCGAATTCGGCGTGGTGCTGATGGTCGGCGGCAATATTCCCGACAAGACCCGCGTCGTGTCGGTGCAAATCTACAATCATGTCGAAGCCTTGGAATACACCGAAGCCCATTGGCTGGCGGGCTGCTTGCTGTTATTCTCATTTAGCGTATTGCTGGTGTTGTATACCGTGCTGAAAACGCATCCCTCCGCCCACCCGCTTAAATGACTGACATCCAGGCCCGATTCCAGCTCGATTACGGCGACTTTAAGCTGGACGTCGATTTAAAGCTGCCCGGCACCGGCATTACGGTATTGTTCGGCCATTCCGGCTCCGGCAAAACCACCCTGCTCCGCTGTATGGCCGGACTGCAACGTGCGCCGCAAGGATTCCTTGAAATCAACGGCAATGTCTGGCAGGACAGCGAGCGCGGACTGTTTCTGCCTACTTATAAACGGCCGCTGGGCTATGTGTTTCAGGAAGCCAACCTGTTTCCGCATTTAACGGTGAGGGATAACCTGCATTACGGCTTGAAGCGGACTAAACAAAACTCAGGCACGGTCAAATTGGAACACGCTGTTGAATTACTGGGCATCGGTCACTTAATGGAGCGCATGCCGGAACATTTGTCCGGCGGCGAACGGCAGCGGGTCGCCATCGCCCGCGCGCTGGCGCTCAATCCTGAAATCCTGCTGATGGACGAACCGCTGGCGTCGCTGGATTTCAAGCGCAAACAGGAAATCCTGCCGTTTTTAAGCCGCCTGCATCAGCAACTGGACATTCCGGTGCTGTACGTCACCCACTCCCAGCAGGAGGTCGCGCAACTGGCCGACACGCTGGTCATTATGGAAGACGGCCGGGCGCTGGCTTCGGGGCCGCTGTCGGAAACGCAAAGCCGTCTCGACGTGCCGCTGGCGCAAGACCGGGAGGCCGCCACCGTTTGGCAGGCGACCGTCGCCGAGCATGAAGCCGACTATCATCTGACCCGCGTCGCTTTTGCCGGAGGCTCACTCAGCCTTCCGGCGGTTGATGCCGAGGTCGGCACACCATTACGGGTGCAGATTTACGCCCGTGATGTCAGCATCGCCCTTGAGGCACCGACCGCTACCAGCATTCTCAATGTGCTGCCTGCGACCATCACCGGCATCGCCGATGGCCGCGACAGCCAGAGCGTGGTACAAGTACAGGTCGGCGATCAGGCGCTGTTGGCGCACATCACCCGCAAATCGGCGCTAATGCTGGATTTGCAGATCGGCATGGCGGTTTACGTGCAGATCAAGGGCACATCGATATTAAATTAACCAACACCGAGGAGATTCATCATGAAAGCAAGTGCACGAAATCAGTTTACCGGCACCGTCAGCGAAGTGCGTATCGGCGCAGTGAATGCCGAAGTCCATGTCGGCCTGAAGGGCGGCGAAACCATCGTCGCCTCCATTACCAAGGAATCCGTCGAAACACTGGGGATCAAGACCGGCATTGAGGTTATCGCCCTGGTCAAGGCCCCGCAAATCATCATCGTCACCGATTTCGGCGGCTACCGGCTGTCGGCGCGCAACCAGCTGCAAGGCACGGTAACCCAGGTTAAGCCCGGAGCGGTCAACGCCGAAGTCGATATCGAGCTAAAAGGCGGCGAGCAGGTTGCCGCCACCGTCACCAACGACAGCGTCGAAACCCTGGGCTTGCGCAAAGGCCAGCCTGCCACGGCGGTATTTAAGGCCGGAGCGGTGATCCTGGCTGTCGCCGATTGACGTTCCGCGCAGCCCGGCCGCAAACCGGCTTCCGGTTGCGGCCGGACTGACTTTAATTGGCGGAGGTAATCATGCTGCTGGAAATGAATGTAAAACTGCGCAGGGGACATTTCGACCTGACTACGCGACTGTCGATCAGCGACTCAAGCGTCGGCCTGTTCGGCAAATCCGGCGCAGGCAAAAGCACGGTGCTCGGCCTGATCGCCGGCACCATTCAACCGCAAAGCGGGCATATCATACTGGACGGCAAAATCCTGTTCGACAGCCGCAAAGGCATCATGGTGCCTCGCGAGCAGCGTCCTGTGGGCGCTGTGTTGCAGGTTGACTGCGCCGATTCGACTGAAACCGTCCGAGACAACCTGACCGCCGCCTATAACCGGACGCTGAAGCGCCGCCGCATTTTCAAGCTGGATTTTTTAATCGAGCTTTTAGAACTGGGACCTATCCTCAATCATGTCATCGAACTGCTTTCCGCCGGTGAACGCCAGCGGGTGGCGCTGGCCCGCTCGCTGCTGAAATCGCCGCGGCTGTTGTTACTGGACGAAACCTTTGCCGCCATTGGCAACGACTACCGGATACAGCTATTGCCGATTCTGAAACGCTTACAGGATGAACTCAGCTTGCCGGTACTGTACGCCAGCCAATCCCTAGGAGAGATTCTGGAGCTGACCGACCGTCTGATTGTGCTGGAACAAGGCAAAGTGCTGCACAACGGCTCGTTGCTCGAAGTCGCCAAACAACAAGGCATGCTGCGCTATCTAGGCATCCGCCAGATCGACAACATCTTGCCGGTAACGATCAGCAGCCACGACTATGTGTCCGGCTGCAGCCTGGCCCACAGCTTCGGCCTGCCGCTGACCTTGCCGCTACGGCCGCATTTAGCTGTCGGCAGTGAGGCGCAAGTGTCGATACGCGCCAACGACATAGCTCTATCGCGCTGCTATATAGACGGCATCTCGATACAAAATCAAATCAAGGGCCGAATCTGCGCACTGATTCCCAGTGGAGAAAGCCTGATCGTGCAAGTCGATTGCGGCACTACACTGCTGGCCGAAATTACGCCGGGGGCTTGCCGGGACCTGGCCTTGCAGGAGGGTGAAGTCATCTATTGCCTGGTCAAAACCCACTCCATT
>JALNYY010000010.1 GCA_023229605.1 Methylobacter sp. | reverse complement strand
CTACTGACAAAATCCGAAAAGATATTTTCTTATAATAAAGTCGACCTTCCGACTTCCACCGGGCTTGTCCAACAACCGGTTCAGATTGTGGCTCGCTATCGCTCACACAATCTAACCTTATTCGTTAGGCTCATAGATTCTTTAACGCATAAACTCTGGTTATTTGCTTACCACTAGAGTCTGTTAAATAAACGAGATTGTTACATGGCTTACAGAAATACTCATTTTCCATGTGCCCAAACTGATTATGTGTAGCAAGATGGGAATTGCATATTGGGCAGTATGGATTTTTCTCGCTATCCCACAAAACGCCAAACCTCTTGCGAAGAGACTGTTGTGATTTTAAAGAGGCTAATTTGAATGCAATACCTGTCAGATTTACAGACAACGATATTAACAATAGTGTCAGCAATTGCCGGGGGGATATTAGCGCAAGAATGGTGGAACAAATTTGCTCCCATGCGTCAGGAAAAGCCCATTTTAGGAGTGCTGCTGCCGTTCCAAATATGGCTGCCACACACCATCCTACAATACTGGATAGCGCTTCTTTTTTTAATTCTGTGGAATCAGGCATGACTTATGAACCTAACAAGTTATTAAGCTGTTAACAGTATATCTACCGCCAAACCTAGGCCGCAACAATAAATTTGTGAACTGCAAAGATTTTACCCTTCCGTATATCATCCAAACTGCGCCAATAGATGAAATTGGCCATATCGCCAAACGCGCGTCGGCGCATACGTTTCGCCACAGCTTCGCCAGTCATCTTTTACAGGCCAACGTCGATATTCGCACCATTCAGGAATTGCTTGGCCACAGCGATTTGAAAACAACGATGATCTACACTCATACAGTACCCAGTGTGACGATTAAAGAAGCTAAAAGTCCTTTGGATTTATAAATAAGTGATGTCAGGTTTTGGCTGCAATGAGCCGGTTTACAGTCAGTGACCAAAGATTCTTCTACGGCAGATAATGGCCGAACTGAGTCATTCGCGAAAGGCTAAGACTCGGCCCTAAACGGTCAGTGAGTTTGAAAGTTCAAATTTAATACTTCTGTTCAGCGGGGGTGCTTCTGCGCTGTACGCCGCAACCGCTTGTTAGCTTGCTCTTCGTCAGAGGCCATTGCTGGGCCAATGCCGCGGTCTCGGCCTTGCAATCGCGCGTGGGTTTGAGGCCCTTAGCGCGAGCGTCCTCGATCTCGGCCCTGACGGCATCAAGATCAGTGCGGAACGTGGGGTCCGCGTGCAATCTCGCCACGGTGGCAGCACCCATGAAACGGCCCTCGATTACGTCGCTGCGCCAATGGACGTTGCATACGTTTCGGCTCTCTCCGTACGCCCGGCCGCGCGCTAGGATCGCATTGGTCTGCTCTGGTTCAATCTCGGCTAGAATGAGCGCCCAAGCCCAGCCGGTCGCGGCGTGTCCTGACGGATAGGAACCGTCCTTCTCGAGACCTGTTTTTTTCTCCGGGGTGCAGATGGGTTCTTTGTTCACTTCAAACGGACGAGCGCGATTGTAATGCTCCTTGGCGCTGCGGGTAGATCGGCTGACGTCAGTGAGTGTTCGGCTTAGCAGCATGTGCAGGTGCGGCGTATTATCTTTTGTAATCGGAACTCCCAGCGTGCAGGAAAATGGGTTTTCTGTATCCAAGTTCAGATCGGCATCCAAAATCGCCTGCTTCCAGCGTGGTGAATCGCGCAAAGCGATACTCCGGTTAGCGATTTCCTCGTCAAGAGCGCAGGCCGCCGAGTCCGGGGCTGGAAATGCCGGAAGCAGGGTCAAGCTGTCCGGATTTTGCGGTAGGTAGCCCATGAGCAAGCCGGGGCGGATTTCAGGCACAGCCGCAGGCTTGTCGCTGCCCTCGAAGTTGGCGCAGCCCGAAATTAGTGCGGCGCAGGTCAGTACAAGCAATAACCTGCATGGTCTATTATGGTCACCGAAGTTCTTCATATGTGGTCTCCTTCATTTTGTGGAGCTTGAGCGCTCCATAGCTTTTGTACCGTTGGAAAACGGCCAAAGCCGTGAGTGGGCCGGGAATTGCCAGACCAATATCGCCGTCATTGGTTTAACGCTGCTTGCGTTTGCGCCAGATGTAAAAGCCCGTACCCATTAGCAGAAACGGTATGACGACCAAAAAACCGAAGCCGATGACGGCGACGCCGGTCTGGCTTAATTGCAGGCTTTTATCGGTTGCGACTTTTGCCGGGATGTCGATAAACCGGTCGTCATGAATCAGCCAGTTGACTATTCTCAGTCCCATGTCCAGATTGCCGACATTGCCGATATAGCTGTTGGATAAAAAATCGCCGTCACCGACAACGACGATGCGCTGCTCGGATGGTTTGTCCGGGCTAGTCGAAGTAGCCTGTTCTGAGCCTGTAGAAGGAGCCTGTCCTGAGCTTGTCGAAGGGCGGGTCAATGCATAGGCGAAGACCAGCGGGCCTTGTTTTTCGTCGCCGTCGGCATCGAAAAGAATTTTTCCGGCGATGGGGCCGGTTTCGGTCCAGGATTGCGTTGCACTTTTAAGCAGGGCTACGGGCTGAAAATCCGTTTCCTCGCTGATTTCCAGGGCTGCGGTAACCGGATAAACGGTTATGGTCTGAAAACCTTGGGTGATCGGATGGGGGATATAGTCGCCGGCGAGCACGAAGCTGGGGTCGTTAATGCCGTATAGCCTGGAACTGCTGTCTACGATGGTTCCCGGCAGCTGGCGCAAACCCAGGATCTGCAATAATGCGTCCAGGTGGCGGTTGCCAGGATCGGTCAGCAACAGTAGATTGCCGCCCTGCTGGATATAGCGCTTGATCAAGTCAATTTCACCCGCCAGCAAGGGCACGGCGGGGGCGGTAATCACCAGTAACGCGGAGTTGCGCGGAATGTCCGGCATCGTCGCCAGATTGATGGTTTGAGCTTTGATTTTGCGGCGTTCCAGCTCCTTGCCGAATTGCCCTAAATCGAAATTGGCGACACCGTCAGGCGCGCGTTCGCCGTGGCCGGTCAGGAAAGTGACCCAGCGTTCATCTGCGTTAGCCAGTTGCAGCAGGGCATTGGTCAGCGATGATTCGTCGATAAAGTTCAGTTTTTCGGTGCGGCCCTGATATTCGGCTATAACGGCGCCTGTCGCGTCTATATTCAGTTCCCTGGTTTTTTCCGGTTGTGAGTCGGGGTCTATAAAGCTTAGGGTCAGATCGGCTTTATGCCGTTTATAGCGGTCGACCAATTGAGAAATCTGGCTTCTTAGCGCCGGCTCTTTTTTAATGTAGGCGGTCAGATGTATGGCGTCAGGCAGCGATTCCAGCAGCTTTTGCGAGGCCTGGGACAGGCTGTTGCCGTTATTGCGGGTTATGTCTGCTTCTACTTTATAGCGGGTGCTTAACCACGCCAGCGTGCTGAAAGCGCACAATAAAGCCAGGACGATGAGTCCGTTTTTTAAGCGGATTTGCTGGTGTTTATGGCGGGATATTTTCATTTTTGCAACCGGTCGTTATCCAGGCTGCGGATGCTCAGCGTGATGAACGTGGCGGTAAACAGCACAAAGTAACTCAGATCGACTGAGCTGATCAGGCCGCTTTGGATATTCTGGAAGTGCCTTAGTATCGACAGGTATTCAAACAGTTCGCTGCGTTGATCGTTCATGCCGACCGACCAGTCTAAAATCCACAGCAGCAGCAAAATCCCGAAAGTACCCATCGCGGCAACGGTGGGGTGGCCGGCGATGCAGGACATAAACAGGCCGGTGGCGGCAAAAGCGGTAACCAGCAGCAGCAGGCCCAGGACATTGGCAAATAATTTGCCCAAATCCAGCTCGCCGCCGCTCAGTAAAGATAGCGGCATCAGCGTGATCAGGGCAATGACCAGCAACATCAGTCCAAGTATGCCTAAATACTTGCCGAGAATAATATCTACATTGGAAATAGGGGCTGACAGTAGTAAGGATAAGGTTTTGTTGCGGCGTTCTTCGCAGATCAGGCGCATGGTTAATAACGGCGTGACCAGCAAAAGAATGATGCCTGCGTTGCCGAACAACGGCGGGACGATGATGTCGGTCAGGCCTGGCGCGCCTTCAATCGAGGCCAGTTTGGGCTGGAGCGTGGTGAAGGCTTCGACCTGGGTTAAAAACAAAAACGCCAGGATGAATTGCAGGATGGCCAATATAGTCCAGGCCATTGGCGATAAAAACAGCGACCTGAATTCGCGGGAGGCAATTGCTAAAATCATGCTCATAAATCCCGATGCTCTTTGGTCAAGCTGATAAAAATATCTTCCATCGACCTTTTTACCGGCGTCAGTTCCTGTAGTTTCCAACCGGCGGCGATGATATGTTCGGCAATTTGTTCGGCTGGATTGGCCGTTACGCTGTGGTGGATTTTGATCCGGTTTTCAGCGATGCTTTCGATAGAGCTGACGCCGGGAATGGCCAACAGGCTGTTAATGTCGGGCGCAAGCCGGGTGGCGACTTGCAGGGTGCCGGTATCCATTTGCCGGTTAAGTCCTGCTATGGTTTCATTCAGGATCAGGTGTCCCTGATGAATGATCTGCACATGCGAACAGGATTCCTGCACTTCGGTCAGGATATGGGTGGACAAGATGACGCCGTGATCCCGGCCCAGTTCCCGTATCAAGGCGCGGATTTCCCGGATTTGAATCGGGTCAAGGCCGACAGTCGGCTCATCAAGCACGATAACTTCAGGGTTGTGCAAGATAGCCTGGGCAATGCCGACTCGCTGCTGAAAGCCCTTGGACAGATTGGCGATCAGCCGGCCGGCAACGTCGTTTAAACCGCAACGTTCTTTTGCCCGGTTGATGGCTTGAGCGACCGATTGCTTGGCAATGCCGTGCAGCCTGGCGCAATAAAGCAGGAACTCCTGTACGGTTAATTCTTTGTACAACGGCGGGGTGTCCGGCAAATAGCCTAGATTCAGTTTGGCGGCCTTGGGCTGATCCAGCAGGTCGAAACCGGTGATTTTAATTTGCCCGGCGCTGGGCGCGAGATTGCCGCACAGCATTTGCATGGTGGTGGTTTTACCCGCGCCGTTGGCGCCTAAAAAACCGAGCACTTCACCTTTGGCTAAGGTAAAACTGACATCGTTAACGGCGCAATGGTTGCCGTAATAGCGGGTCAGGTGTTCGGCTTCGATAAGGGCGGTCATGCAGGCGGTTAAAGCTGTTTCAGCAGGTTTTGTATTTCAGCCTGAATTTTTTTGCGGAAAAACAGAAATTTCCAGCGGGTGCCGCCGCAACGCCGCCAAAGAATGGCCGAGCGTATCCCGGACAGCAGGCAGGCGCGTATTTTATTAACGACGTCGGGCCTGGATAAATATTCCTGCTCGCCATTGACCATGATTCTCGGTTGCAGGGTGCTGATGGTGGTGTGATAAATGTCGCCGAGATTCGCCAGCACGTTTTCATGCAGCCGACCGAAATGTTCCGATTGCGATTGGGCGCGTTCAATTCCGGCGAATATGGTTTTCTTCATGTCCGGCCGATTGGAGAGTTGATTTTCCAGGAAAACCAGCGAAGCGGCATAGCGCGCCTGTTCAGGGTTGGCGATTTTGAGGCCGGTCATTTGATCGTTCAGTTGTTCGATTCCGAGCTTAAGGCCCGATAATCCGCCGTAGACGTTTGCCACGCCATGCTCATCGCTGACGAAAAGACTGCCAATGCTGGCCTCGAGGGCGACCGAATCGGCGGCGCCGGTCGTTGCCAGCTGTTGAACCAGCGCCGCCGCCTGAGCAATGCCGGCAAGCGCAATAGTTTGGTTGGTGATTGTATTTAATGACATAGTTATTTTATGTTGCCCATAACGTCTTTTGCCCAGTTTATACTGTGAATATACGTATCGCCGATGATGGCTTGGTCAATATCCTTAAATGATATTGATGAAATATCCCATTGCTCATAACTGATAACACACTTAAGCGCTTCGCCGCCCAGTCCTTCTTTGAGCAATATCGCGGAAACGATATTATCGGCCAAAGGCAGCTGGCTGAGCGCTTCATCCAGGGGCATGTCCAGCAAGCTGTCCAGATTGGATAAAATGCCGATCAGGAAAAAATTGTCCGATTTATTGCCGGTCAAGCTAGCCAATTCCTCGCACATTTTGCCGCGGATCAATGCGTTTTGCATGACCGCTTCCGGCTTGTTGGATAAGGACGCCAGCGTCAATATATTGATCCAGCGTTTTATTTCCTTTAGCCCCAGATAGGAAATAGCATGGCTAATGGATGAAATTTTATTGGGCAGGGAGAAAAACGCGGAATTGATATAGTGCAGCAGTTTATAGCTGAGCCCGACATCCAGGGAGATTATCTTGGTCAGGTCTGCAAATTCGACATCGGGGTTATTAACTGTGTTTAACAACTGAATGGCCGCCGTCTGATTGACGCTCATGCGCTTGCCGGAAATTATATTGGGCTTGTTGAAAAAGAACCCCTGGAAATAATCGCAGCCTAATTCGACGAGGTATTGATATTCGGCATATGTTTCTACTTTTTCCGCGAGCAGTTGCACGTTGTAGGGCTTCAGCTGGTTGATCAGTTCGCGTGTCCTGGATTCGCCCATTTCCAGAATATCCAGCTTGATAATGTCGGCAAATTCGACCAGCGGCGTCCATTCTTCGGAAAACACAAAATCATCCAGGGCGATGATGTAGCCTAGTTTCGACAGTTCTTTTAAGTTGGCGATGACTCTTGAGTCGATTTCAACATTTTCGAGCACTTCAATAACAATCCGGTCCTTAGGCAGGTGTAAAGGTGTTTTGTCCAGGATGTTTTGTGTTGTAAAGTTAATGAAGGCTTTATGGGGACCGACTATGGTGTTGAGTCCAAGCTCTAAAATGGTGTCGGTAATGACCTGATTGGTTGCTTGCGTAGCGCCGTCCTTATGATTCAGATCAAAATCATTACCTCTAAAAAGGAGTTCATAGGCGTAAATATTCAGCTTTTGGTCAAAAATTTGTTGCCGCCCGATTATTATGTCTGCCATTTAAATTTATGTAAGGTATTTTGTTTGGAAATTTGTAGGTAACCGGGCTAGCATAACCATAATCCTACGTATGATGTCGGATTTATACCATGATTATCGGCTATCAGTCGAGTATGATATGGGCATTACTTTAGAGAGGCATTGCATCGCAAGGTCTCTATTACAATATTAGGGGGCTAAAATGACTGAATCCGTATCGTTAACTGTTACCGGTATGAAATGTGGTGGTTGCGAAGCAAATGTAACGGCTAAGCTGCAGGCTGTCGACGGTGTGCTGTCGGTTAACGCATCCAGCCAGAACAAGGAAATTAGCGTCGAATTCGATGCTGAAAAAACCAGCCTGGATGTCATTGCAGACGCAATCATCGACGCGGGTTTTACCGTAGAAACATCGTAAGGCGAGAGGTGATTTTATGAGTGCCAATACTTCCGACGAATTGCGCTTATCCATCTTAGGCATGAGTTGCGCCGGATGCGTGAGCGTCGTTGAAGGCGCCCTGGCGGCAGTGGACGGCGTGACCTCGGTCAGCGTCAACTTTGCCGACCATTCCGCCGTGGTTAAAGGTAGCGCCGATCCTGAGCTGTTGAAACAGGCCGTTAAATCAGCCGGCTATGACGCGGCGGTCATGGAAGGTTTTGAAGATCCTTCCGAACAGGAGGAACAAGAGTTGCAACGCTACCGCCAACTGATGAAAAAAGCGTCGGTAGCGGCAATCTTTGGCGTGTCGTTGATGGCGGCGGAACATCTTGGCTGGTTGCCGGAAATCGGTTCGACAGCAGGGCTATGGGTCTGGCCGGAAATTGCCCTGATCACCTTAAGCATTCTGATTTATTCAGGCTGGCATTTTTACAGCGGTGCGTATAAATCATTAACGCTGGGACAGGCCAATATGGATACCCTGATTGCGCTGGGCACAGGTTCGGCGTGGCTGTATTCCTGCATTGTTATCGATTACTACGGTACCCTGCCATCGCTGGCGAAACATGCCTATTTTGAAGCCGCGGTGATGATTCTGGCCTTTATTAATATGGGTTCCGGCTTGGAAACACTGGCCAGAGGCAAAACCTCCAGCGCCATTCGGCAGCTGATCGGTTTGCAGCCGCGTACTGCGCGTGTGATCAGGAATGGCGAGGAAATAGACATTGCTATCGAACAAGTGGGTTTAGGTGAAACGTTAAGAGTCAGGCCCGGCGAAAAAATCGCAGTGGACGGCGTGTTGCTGGAAGGGCACTCCACGGTTGACGAATCCATGCTGACCGGCGAATCGTTGCCGGTAGAAAAAACGTTAGGCGCTCAAGTGGTTGCCGGAACCATGAACCAGACCGGCAGTTTTTTGTTTACCGCAACCCGTATCGGCCGCGATACCGCGTTGGCGCAGATTATTAAAAGCGTCCGGCAGGCGCAAAGCAGTAAACCCGAAATCGCCCGTTTGGCGGATAAAATTTCCAGTGTTTTCGTACCGGCTGTGGTCGCAGTTTCAGCGCTGACTTTTTTGATTTGGTACGCTTTCGGGCCTGAGCCTTCATTGGGTTATGCCTTCGTCACTTCCATGACCGTTTTGGTTATCGCCTGTCCCTGCGCCTTGGGTTTGGCGACGCCTATTTCGGTGATGGTGGCGGTGGGCAGGGCCGCCCAATCGGGCATTTTGATCCGCAAGGGCGAAGCCTTGCAATCGGCAGGTAAATTAACTTGTCTGATACTCGATAAAACCGGCACGGTAACCGAGGGCAAGCCCACGGTTTCAACTGTTGAAGCCGTCGGCGACATTGGCGAAGATCAGCTGGTGCAGTGGGCTGCGAGTATTGAATCAGGTTCTGAACATCCGTTGGCGGCAGCCATTTTGTCGGCGGCGGAAGCCAGGCAAATAAAATTGGAAAAAGTTAAACAATTTTCGGCCGTTGCAGGCCACGGGGTGATGGCGACAATTAATGAGCGGCGCGTGTTGTTCGGCAACAAGGCGCTGATGGATGAGCAAGACGTCGGCTACACGTCCTTTAACAACAGGCTAGAAGAACTGTCGGCTTTAGGCCAAACGCCGATGCTGCTCGCTGTAGATAATAAGATAACCGGCATAATCGCCGTTTCCGATCCGATCAAAAAGGATTCGGCGCACGCGGTGCAAGTGTTGAAAGATCAGGGTGTGCGCATCATCATGGTGACCGGAGACAACCAAATAACGGCCAACGCCATTGCCAAGCAGGCCGGTATTGCCGAAGTGCGGGCTCAGGTGCTGCCTCAGGATAAAGCGGCGGTGGTTAAAGAGTTGCAATTAGCGGGTGAAATCGTCGGCATGGTCGGCGACGGTATTAATGATGCGCCTGCATTGGCGCAGGCCGATGTCGGCTTTGCGATCGGTACCGGAACCGATGTCGCCATTGAAAGCGCTGATGTGGTGATCTTGCAGGGCTCCCTGCTGAAAGTGCCTGAAGCTATTGAATTATCCAAGGCGACGGTCATCAATATCAAACAAAACCTGATCGGCGCATTTTTCTATAACACCGTCAGCATCCCGGTCGCGGCAGGGTTGTTGTATCCGCTATTCGGCGTATTGTTAAATCCGATGATTGCCGGAGCGGCTATGGCGATGTCCTCAGTGACCGTAGTCACCAACGCCAACCGTTTGCGCTGGACAAAATTTGCCGAGCGCAAATAGGTTCAGAGACTGACTAAGCATAGCGCCGGACATATTCGCGGGCGAACAGCCGCATCGGCGCGTTGCGTAGTTGATATTGCTGGTAAGCCTGACTGGCGTCCACCGGCGTGATATGGGCGTACACCCCGAATCCGGTTCTCGCAGTGAATTCATCGCTTAAGATTTCGATAAAGACTGTCCAGGATGAATCTGTTGTATTTACGTTTTGTGTAGTCATGGCGTACTCCTAAAAGTAACTGAATTAATTTCAACGTGCATTAAGCACGAAAGATGCCGCTTTAAAAATAGCTTTATATCACATTGTGTTAGCGTATTACTCTTCGTTGCTTTCGGGAGATGTGGCAATAAATCGGCAATAACTTTCCCCGCTGATGTTATCGGCAGTTAGGATTTTTTTTAAAGAATTGTCGAAAATTTGTCAGCAGGTACGCCGTGGCATTTTTCATCGGTTAGCGGGCTCCAGCAAAACTTAGAGCGGTTGGCGGGTCAGTTGCGGCGGCAACACCACCTTAGTAGACTCCTTATTTTGATAGAAGAAGTCATTGCCTTGCCGTTTTTCGGAATAGTCCAAATTAGCCTTCGCGTTGCTCCTACCGTGCTGGATATAGGACTTATTGTTTCAATAAGAATGCAAAAAGTATTGTTATAGAAACACAAAAATAAAAGCGACAGAAAAACTCAGCGTACCGAAAAATAGGGGGTCTTTCAAAAATCTATTAAAGATTCCAATCAATATAGCGCCTCCCAGAAGATAAAAAGGGAATACAAAAACAGTGGTCAAATGTCCCATATCTCCAGGGGTATAATAAAATATGAAGGTGTTAAGGAAAAAAAGGCTGGAAATATTCACGAATGCTTCAAGCAATAACGCATCTATAGAGAGCACAAAAGCAAAAATATACTCTTCATGTTTAAATTTAAAGGACCGGAGCTTTTGCTGGACATAATAAAGGTGATAACCATAGAGCGACCACTGAAAAAACGCAAAAACCGAGGTATCACCCTGGTGTATAGGTGTTACTTGATATGTCCACAGAGACGAGTGGAAAGCCGCTCTACAGAAGCTATTGATAGCCACCTCGCTAATGCATCCTATCATGGCGAGTGTTCCAGAATACAGGAACACCTCTTTGATTCTTGCCTGCGTTGAGCTGTTGGTGAGAGCAAACCCTGCGAAATAGACAACTGCAACCAAATACAGGAAAAAAATGATGAGGTTTGTAGCCATAAGGTAGTTCTTTAAACTGATTTAATCATCAAAGCCGGACGGGGGTATGTCGCCGATAAGCGCCAACTTAAGGGAGAAAAGTATCGTCATGGCGGCAATCTGCCGGAATAACGGCTGACCTCGCAAATGCGACATATTTGTAAATATTAAGTTGGCGCGTATGGGCTGAAAATATCGAACCGGGTGCGATGCGCTCCCTACATGGCCGGATAAACAGCGTTCCGGTTGAGTTCGTGGGGAGGGTTTCGCGACAGCAAACCGCCAATCAACGCCAACGGCAATGGCAGTCTGTCGTAGTTGCGGCGGATTGGCTGCGGAGAATCCACCCACCAATAATCCACCTTGCAGCGTTAAGTTCAAATAGGCCGGGCATGCTTTTTACGCTCCACACTCAATGATCGCGCTGAATTATATAAAGCGACAAATCCCTCAACAAATCTGCTTCACTACCAAAAATACTCAAATTGTCCAGCGCCTGCTCATGCAGTTCCTGCGCTTTTTGTTTGGCTCCGGCCAAACCTAACAGGGCGGGGTAGGTGGGTTTGTTGTTGTCCTTGTCTTTGCCTTGGGTTTTGCCCAAGGTTGCGGTGTCGCTTTCTTCGTCGAGGATGTCGTCCTTAACCTGGAACGATAAGCCTATGCACTTGGCGTAGTTGTCCAGTTTCTTGGCGACATTGGCATCCAAATCGGTTTTCGCTAAAGTCGCCATGTTAACGCTGGCACGGATCAATGCGCCGGTTTTATGGATGTGCATGTTTTCCAGTTCGGGCAGGGTCAGGCTGGCGCCTACGGATTGCAGGTCGATGGCTTGGCCGCCGACCATGCCTTGGGAGCCGCTGGCTTTGGTTAACACGGTGATCATCTTCAAGCGGTTTTCAGGCGTTGCGGTGATGCTGGGATCGTTGGCCAGTATTTCAAAAGCCAAAGCCTGCAGGGCGTCGCCGGTTAAAATAGCGGTCGCTTCATCGAAAGCCACATGACAGGTGGCTTTGCCGCGCCTGAGATCGTCATCGTCCATCGCCGGGAGGTCGTCATGGATCAAAGAATAAACGTGTATGCATTCAACCGCGCAAGCCGGTCCGTCCAATGCTTCCGGGGCTATGCCCAGTGTCTTTCCTGTGCAATAGGCCAGCATCGGGCGCATGCGTTTACCGCCGTCCAAGGTGCTGTAGCGCATTGCCTGATGCAGTTTTTGCGGCAGTATGTTTTCGCCGGGAAGCCGCGCTTCCAAAGCTATTTCTACACGTTTTTGACAAAAATCAAGGTATTCTTTTAACGCATTACTCATCGGTAAAGGGCTCCAGGGTTTGAGTGCCGTTTTTTTCAATCAGGATTTGAACTTTCTGCTCGGCCTCTTGCAGGGCTTTTTGACAGGTGCGGGTCAGGTTGATGCCGCGCTCAAATGACTTTAACGATTCTTCCAGTGAAATGTCGCCCTGTTCAAGCTGGCTAACCAACAGCTCAAGTTCGGCGAGTGAATCTTCGAATAAAGTCGGGGTTTTCTTTTTCGGCATGAGATAAAAATATGTTTAATGGTACGATGTATGGCTGAACTTTTGCATTATATATGAAATTGAATTGTGAGTGATTAGGAAGTATGAGTAACGAATATAACGCGGCGGCAATCGAAGTTTTAAGCGGCCTGGAGCCGGTGCGGAAACGCCCAGGCATGTACACGGACACCACAAGGCCTAACCATCTGGTGCAGGAAGTCGTCGATAACAGCGTCGATGAGGCGATGGCGGGCCATGCTACGAGCATCGATGTGGTCTTGTATAAGGACGGTTCGGTGCTGGTCAGCGACAATGGCCGGGGGATGCCGGTCGATATTCATCCGGAACAGGGCATTCCCGGCGTCGAGGTGATTTTGACCCAGCTGCATGCCGGCGGAAAGTTTTCCAATAAGAATTACCAGTTTTCCGGCGGCTTGCATGGCGTCGGCGTGTCTGTCGTCAACGCCTTGTCGGCAAAGCTGGAAATAGAAGTTAAAAGGAACGGCAAAATTTACCGAATGGAATATGCCGACGGCGAAAAACAAACCGAACTGACCGAGACCGGCACGGTCGGCAAGAACAATACCGGCACGTCTATCCGCTTTTGGCCGAATGAAAAATATTTCGATTCCAATAAGGTGTCGGTTTTAAAGCTTAAGCATGTGTTGCGCGCCAAGGCGGTTTTATGTCCTGGCTTGAAAATATCGCTGAAAGTCGATCAAACCGACGAGGAGTATTTCTGGTGTTATCAGGACGGCCTCAAGGAATACTTGCTCGACCGCATCGGCGATATTGACTATAGTCCGGAACAGCCGTTTATGGGCAGCATGGCCGCTAATCATGAAGCTGTCGAATGGGGCATCGTCTGGGCGATTGAAAACCCTGCGGAAGTGCTGGCCGAAAGTTACGTGAATCTGGTGCCGACCGCGCAAGGCGGAACCCATGTTAACGGCTTGCGGGCGGGCTTGACCGAAGCGATGCGCGAGTTTTGCGACATCAGAAATATCCTGCCGCGCGGCGTTAAAGTCGCCCCGGAAGATGTCTGGGAGAACTGCCATTTTGTGCTGTCGGTAAAACTGGAAGATCCGCAGTTTTCAGGGCAAACCAAGGAACGGCTCAGTTCCCGCGAATGCGTGGCCTTTGTGTCCGGCGTGGCGAAAGACGCGTTCAGTCTGTGGTTGAACCAGAACCCCGCCGAAGGCGAAAAAATTGCCGAGATCATTATTTCCAGCGCCCAAAAGCGGTTGCGTTCCAATAAAAAAATCATCCGCAAGAAAATCACCTCAGGCCCTGCATTGCCGGGCAAACTGGCCGACTGTTCGGCGCAGGATATAGCCCGGACCGAGTTGTTCCTGGTCGAAGGGGATTCGGCCGGCGGTTCGGCCAAACAGGCTAGGGAGCGCGATTTCCAGGCGATCATGCCGTTGCGCGGCAAGATTTTGAATACTTGGGAAGTCGAGTCCAACCAGGTGATGGCATCTCAGGAAGTTCATGACATCGCCGTGGCATTGGGCATAGAGCCGGGTTCTTCCGATTTGCAGAACCTGCGCTACGGCAAGGTGTGTATCCTGGCCGACGCGGATTCCGACGGCAACCATATCGCCACCCTGATTTGCGCGTTGTTTTACCAGCATTTCAATGCATTGGTTGTAGCCGGGCATGTGTTTGTCGCGATGCCGCCGTTGTACCGGATCGATGTCGGTAAGCGGGTGTTTTATGCGCTGGATGAAGCCGAACGCCAGGGGGTGCTGGATCGCATCGCCGCCGAAAAACTCAAAGGCCAGATCAATGTGCAGCGCTTTAAAGGACTGGGCGAGATGAACCCCAGCCAGTTACGGGAAACCACGATGAACCCGGATACCCGCAGGCTGGTGCAGCTGACGATAGCTGACGGCGACGACACCAACGGCCGGCTGGATTTATTGCTGGCTAAAAAGCGTTCGCAAGATCGGAAAGTGTGGCTGGAGACCAAGGGTAATTTGGCTGATATTACTTAATTCTAAGGGTAACTATTCAGCCAAAAAAACAAATAGAACACGGGATGACGCGGATAGGACGGATTTACACGGATTTTTTTAAAATATTCTGGGGGTTTAATCAGTGTCATCCATGTTCCATTAATCATAGTCAGCATATGCTGAGTAGTTACATTTAAGACTTGATATGAATGCACCGCGAAGACACGAAGAAGGAGCTATAGCTTTTGTAGGGCGTGCCGTGCGCGCCTTGGCTGAACACCCGCCGACAAAATGTTCGTGTCTCGGCAATTGCGCTCCTGCATCCATGTAGTCGTTCGTGGTGAAAATCTTTAACAGGATTTTAATGTGATCGATTCGCTACCGTATTTAAAAAACTCTGATTTTCCGGCTATTAGCCGTAACGAACTGGAAATCCTGCAAGTCAATTTGGGTTATTTATGCAACCTGCGTTGCACCCATTGCCATGTCAACGCCGGGCCTAAACGCACCGAATTGATGGATAAAGCTACTGTTGAGCAGGTGTTGGCTTTCATCGACAATCATAAAATTCATACTCTGGATTTGACCGGCGGCGCGCCGGAAATGAATCCGCATTTTCGCTATTTGGTAAAACAGGCGCGAGATCGAGGTTCAAAGGTCATCGATCGCTGTAATCTGGTCATTTTGCTGGAAAAAGGTTATCAGGATATGGCCGGATTTCTGGCCGAAAACCAGGTTGAAATCGTTGCATCATTGCCTTGCTATCTTAAGGACAACGTCGACAAACAGCGCGGCAAAGGCACGTTTACTGCCAGCATCAAGGCTTTGCAACGATTGAACGAGCTGGGTTACGGCCTCGTCAATACCGGACTTGAATTAAACCTGGTTTTCAATCCGCAAGGCGCAACGTTGCCGCCGGAACAGCAAGCGCTGGAACAAGCTTACAAACAACATTTGCATGAACATTACGGCATCGTGTTTAATCAGTTGTTTGTGATGAGCAATTTACCCGTGCAACGATTCGGCAGCGTTTTGCTCAGCACCGGCCGGTTTGACGGATATTTGCAATTGCTCAAGGATAATTTTCATGCGCCCAACTTGGACAAAGTCATGTGTAAAAACACCTTGAGCGTCGATTGGCAAGGCTTTGTCTATGATTGCGACTTTAATCAAATGCTGCAACTCTCCTTAGGGGGCAATCAAAAAATACATCTGGCTCAGGTGCCGGAATTAGTCGGAAAAACCATTGCCACCATGCAACATTGTTACGGTTGCACGGCAGGGCAAGGCAGCAGTTGCGGCGGCGCAATCAATTAAAATAAATAGAACACGGATGACGCGGATTAGGCGGATTTAAACGAATTTAAATGTAGCAATGAAGTTGACTTGCTCATTGTTTTATCAGTGTTAATCAGTCCAATCCGTATTCCATTAAAATCACTACAATTATTGGAGGCCACATGACCATAGAAACCGGAGTTTTAGAGCGTTATTCGCAAGGCGCGGAATCGGTACAAGCGGATTTATGCTGTCCGGTCGATTACGACCGCAAGTTATTGGCCTTACTGCCGCAGGAAATCATCGACAAGGACTACGGTTGCGGCGATCCGTCCCGTTATGTGCAAAGCGGCGATGTGGTGCTGGACTTAGGCTCGGGTTCGGGAAAAATCTGCTACATGGCCGCACAATTGGTGGGTAGCGCAGGCAAAGTCATCGGCGTCGACATGAATGACGACATGCTCGCGCTGGCCAGAAAATACCAACCGGAAATGGCGGAGAAACTAGGCTCGGATCGGGTGGAATTCGTCAAAGGGCAAATTCAGGATTTGGCGCTGGATTTGGCCGCCATGAACCGCCATCTGGCCGAGCATCCGGTGCGCCGCGCCGAAGATGTGATTGCCCTGCGCGCCTGGCAGGAACAACAGCGCAGGGAACAGCCGTTGATTAAGGACAACAGCGTCGATTTGGTGGTATCCAATTGCGTGCTGAATCTGGTGCATGACAGCGACAAGGCGCAGTTGATTCGGGAAATATTCCGGGTGGTCAAGCCGGGCGGGCGCGTCGCTATTTCCGATATAGTCTGCGACGAGCCGGTGCCGCAGCATTTAAAAGACGATCAGCATCTGTGGAGCGGCTGTATTTCGGGCGCGGTGCAGGAGCATGAATTCTTACAGGCTTTCATTGCCGCAGGTTTTGTTGCGGTCGGCTTCGATAAATGGGAGGGCCAACCCTGGCAGGTAGTTGAAGGCATCGAGTTTCGCTCCGTGACCATAACCGCGATAAAGCCCTATGATGAACCGTGTCTTGATAAAGGCCATGCAGTGATTTACCGCGGGCCTTTTTCCAAAGTTTATGACGACGAAGGCCATGTTTTCTTGCGCGGCCAGCGGATGGCGGTGTGCGAGCGTAGTTATAATTTGCTGACCGGGGCCGCTTATGCCGACCAGTTTATCGGTATCGCTCCGGCTCAGGAAAAAACGCCGCAAAACTGGCGCCATGCGCCGGGTGCGTTAAGACCGGCCTCGGAAACCAAAGGCTCGGCGCATAAAGCGGATAACGGGCCTTGTTGCTGTTAAAATCCACTCGAATCGCAGTGTGTTACCAGGATAAAGTGTGAGCCCCGAGTTATCAGAAAACAGTTTTGACGTAAAAACGTTCTTAAAAAACCTGACCACCCGTCCCGGCATTTACAAGATGCTGAATGACCAGGGCGAGATTATTTATATCGGTAAGGCCAAGAACCTTAAAAACCGCGTTTCCAGTTATTTCAAAAAGCAAACGGCCGGGGCCAAGCAACAGACGATGGTCGCCAAGATTGCGAACATTGAAGTCACGGTCACGCATACCGAAGGCGAGGCGCTGTTGCTGGAGTGCCAGCAGATCAAGCGCCATAAACCCCGCTACAATATCTGCTTGCGGGATGATAAATCCTATCCTTATATATTCCTGTCCAGCGAACACGATTTTCCGCAAATCACCCTGCATCGCGGCGCAAAAAAACGAAAGGGCAAATATTTCGGCCCTTATCCGGGGATCGGCGCAATTAGGGAAAGCCTCAAATTACTACAACGGATTTTTCCGGTCAGACAGTGTGAAGACTCCGTTTATAACAACCGTTCCAGGCCTTGTTTACAGTACCAGATAGAACGCTGCACTGCGCCATGCGTCGGTTTGATCGATAAAGCCGCCTATGCGCAGGATGTCGAAAGCACGGTGCTGTTTCTGGAAGGCAAGGGCAGCCTGTTGATTGACCAATTGATAGTCAAAATGGAGCAGGCGGCGGCCAATCTTGAATATGAGCAGGCCGCCGGCTTCAGGGATCAAATCGCAAAATTGCGCTCGGTGCTGGAAAAACATTTCGTCCACGGCGAACGCGGCGATGTCGATATTATCGCCTGCGCGACCAAAGCCGGAGTGGCCTGTGTGCAGGTATTCTTTATCCGCAACGGGCAGCATCTGGGTAACAAAGTGTTTTTTCCCAAGATCAGCGATGAGCACGATCCGGCGGCTATCGTCCAGGCGTTTATTCCGCAATATTATCTGGATAAACAAGCGCCTCATGAGTTGATCGTCAGCCATCAGCCGGAAGAGGCCGAGTTATTAATGGAAGTGTTGGCGGCTCAGTCGAAACATGCGGTGGCTATTTCCCACAATGTCAGGGGCGAGCGTTTAAAGTGGTTGCAAATGGCCTGCACTAACGCCGAAAATTCATTATTGAGCAAGTTGTCCGATAAACAGGGGCTTTATGCGCGGTTCCTGAGTTTGCAGGAGGAATTGGGCTGCAACGAATTGCCGAAACGCCTGGAATGCTTTGACATTAGCCATACCCAGGGGGACCAGACGGTTGCGTCCTGTGTGGTTTTCGACCGCGAAGGGCCGGTAAAGTCGGCTTATCGCCGGTTTAATATAGAAGGCATCACCGGCGGGGATGACTATGCGGCGATACACCAGGCGGTGTTCAGGCGTTTTAAACGATTGAAACAGGGAGAGCATGCCGCGCCGGATATATTGTTCATAGACGGCGGTAAAGGCCAAGTGCATGAAGCGCAAAAGGCATTGGCGGAATTAGACATAAACAATGTTATGATAGTCGGCGTTTCCAAAGGGCCGGATAGAAAGCCCGGCATGGAAAAGCTGATATTGGTGGAGCAGGATCAGCCGATAGATATTAAGCCGGGCGCTAGCGGCCTGTTGTTGATCCAGCATATTCGGGATGAGGCGCACCGGTTTGCGATAACTGGACACAGGCAGCGCCGGGGCAAGGCAAAAAAACAATCGGCTATGGAAGCTATTCCGGGGTTGGGGCCTAAACGGCGGCAGATTTTATTGAAACAATTTGGGGGGCTGCAAGGCATTTCACAGGCTGGAGTGGATGCGCTTTGCAGTGTGGACGGCATAAGCCGTCAGTTGGCGCAACGGATTTACGAACTATTTCATCATCAAGATGACAATTGAATTTAACTTACCTACAAATCTCACACTGTTAAGGATTGCGTTAATCCCGCTGTTAACCGTGGTTTTTTATCTGCCTTGGGAATATTCAAATCTTGCCTGCACGCTGATTTTTGTAATTGCGGGGTTTACCGACTGGTTGGACGGCTATCTTGCCAGGAAAATGAGTTTGGAAACGCCTTTCGGGGCTTTTTTAGACCCCGTGGCGGATAAACTGATGGTGGCCATGGTTTTGGTGCTGATCGTTCAGCAACAGGCCAGTCCTTATCTGGCTATTCCTGCGGCGGTCATTATCGGCAGGGAAATAACGATTGCATCGCTACGGGAATGGATGGCGGAGATTGGTCAGCGGGCGAAGGTTAAGGTTTCCCAGTTGGGTAAATGGAAAACCACCGCGCAAATGCTGGCGATCGGCATGCTGTTATATCGTGATGATTTTATGGGGATACCCATAAATTACTGCGGCTACGGCTTGCTATATATTGCGGCCATATTGACCTTATGGTCGATGGTCAATTACTTAAGCGCAGCAGTGGCTGTGTTGACCTCAAAATAAATATTTACACTTGTGAGCTTATAACGTGTAGGCCTTTTTGATTTTTATTAACACATAATACAGCGCATTGAATCAGCTGTGAAAGAAGAACATGGATCAGGAAATAGAAGAAATTCAGACACAATCTGAAGTGCAGGATGAGATATTGCTGGCGGCATTGAAGTTGTTTGCCGAAAAAGGTTATTTCAATACATCGCTGCTCGATATTAAAGATGCGGCCGGATTAAGAAATATCGGCATAATCCATCAGCACTTCAAAACCAAACAGATGATAGCTGCGCAGTTATATGCGAATATTCTCGACAGCTTAAACATCTCCATTGATGACATAAGGCGTAAAAACGAAAAATCATCGGAACAATTACGGGGCATCGTCGATTTGTTATTCAGGTTGACGGATGAAGCGCCCGACGTGATGCGGTTCTTATTGATTTTGAACCTCAATGAGTTTTTGCCGGAAGCGGGTCCGCTTCATGAATCCGCAGCCTTCATAAAAATTATCAGGATTATTGAAGCGGGCATCAGAGCGGGTGAAATTCGCAATATCACCCCTCAGTTAGGCTGTGCCCAGTTCTTCGGCATTATTGATAATACCCTGCGACTGGTGTTGACTGGATTTCTTGACAGGAAAGCAGATTATTATCAATCACAAGCCTGGCTTGCGGCTTGGAATACCATCGCCAAAAAGTGATGCATCGGGTCAGGCATAAGCGCATTGATGTGATTGAGATGCGCTTTAGTTGTCTGTCATGGAGCGATTAAAATCACCGATTGAATGCCACCGGTTTCTTGTGGCGACTTGCTTGTTTCGCTTGGAGGGAAATCATGGGCAATGTAGTTCAATTTAAACGACCCAAAACATCGGAACTGCATAAAGGCAATACCTTATGCCGCAGCGGTTTTCATAAATGGGAAGTCTTAAACGAAAAGCAGTTTGATGTGAAGCAGGGTAAATTGATCACTGTTTATCGATGTAAACGGTGTGGGAAAACAAAATCCAAAGCGCTTTAGCGCGGTTGCCCGCGGCTAAAGCGCTAAGTCATTACCTCGGCAGTTCCGATGATCCCATCAGGAACTCATCAACCGCTCTGGCGGCTTGCCTGCCTTCACGTATCGCCCAAACCACCAGCGATTGACCGCGTCGTCCGTCGCCTGCGGCAAACACTTTATCGACCGAAGTGCGATACTGTTTGTCGGTGGCTTTGATATTGTTACGCTCAAGTTCAACGCCCAGTTCCTGCAGCAAGCCTTCGTGTACCGGGTGAACAAAGCCCATCGCTAAAAACACAATATCCGCTTCCAGGGTGAACGCGGTGTCGGGCTTCTCGCTCATTTTCCATTGTCCACCTTCCTGCTTCCACTCCACTTCTACCGCATTCAGATGGGTTATTTTTCCATCTTTGCCGGTAACACTTTGGGTGTTGACACTCCAATAACGTTTTTTGATGCCTTCATCATGCGAAGACGTGGTGCGCAACTTGTTGGGCCACAGCGGCCATGTCAGCAGTTTGTTTTCTTTCTCAGGCGGTTGCGGCAGGATTTCAAGCTGCACCACGGATGCTGCGCCTTGACGGATCGATGTGCCTATGCAATCGGAGCCGGTATCGCCGCCGCCGATAACGACGACATGCTTATCGGTCGCGGTAATGGCGTCCTCTTCGGCTATGACATCGCCCGCGTTGCGCTTGTTTTGCTGACGCAAAAAGTCCATCGCATAATAAACGCCTTGGTAATCGTTGCGTCCGGCAACTTCCAGGTCGCGAGGTTTTTCGGAGCCTACCGCTAAAACCACGGCATCGTATTCGGCGAGCAGTTGTTGTGCGGAAATGTCTTTGCCGATATGGCTGTTGGGCCTGAATCTGACGCCCTCGGCCTGCATTTGCGCAATGCGACGGTCGATCAAGTGCTTTTCCATCTTGAAATCGGGGATGCCGTAGCGCAATAAGCCGCCGATGCGGTCATTCTTTTCATAGACCGTGACTTCATGCCCGGCGCGCGCCAGCTGTTGAGAGCAGGCCAAGCCGGAAGGGCCTGAGCCTATTACCGCAACGCGCTTGCCGGTGCGTATTTCGGGAATTTGCGGTTTTACCCAGCCCATCGCCCAGCCTTTGTCGATAATCGCGCATTCTATCGACTTGATGGTTACGGGCTGATCCTGCAAATTGAGTGTGCAGGCCGCTTCGCAGGGGGCAGGGCAGATGCGTCCGGTAAACTCAGGAAAATTGTTGGTGCTGTGTAAAATTTCCAGCGCCTGCTGCCAATCTCCCCGATAAACCCCGTCATTCCAATCCGGGATAATGTTATTGACCGGACAGCCGTTATGGCAAAAAGGGATGCCGCAATCCATGCATCTTGAACCTTGCTCAGCCACTTCGGCTTCGCTGGGGGATAGCGTAAATTCGCGATAATGCTGGATACGGTCACTCGGCGATGCATAATGCCGCTCTGTGCGTGGTAGTTCCATAAACCCGGTTGGTTTACCCATCTTTAATACCTTCTACTTAAATAGTGTCGCAACGATTATGCAGCTGCGGTAGCTTGTTCTGCCTGAATTTGTTTGAGCGCTTCGCGGTAATCGACCGGCATGACTTTAACAAAGCGCGGCAAGTAATCCTGCCAATTATCCAAAATGTGCTGCGCTCTTGCGCTGCCGGTATAACGCTTATGATTTTCAATGAAATGTTTTAAGCGTTGCGCATCATAACGGGTCATATCTGACATAATGTGGACTCGTCCGTGTGTTTCCATGTCGCCGCCCTGGTGTGCGATGACTTCCAGCGTATCGTCTTCTTCCGGGATCGGTTCGAGCTCCACCATGGCCATATTGCAACGCTTTTCAAAGTTGCCTTCTTCATCCAGCACATAAGCGACACCGCCTGACATGCCCGCCGCAAAATTACGGCCGGTTTGTCCGAGCACAACCACAACGCCGCCGGTCATGTATTCGCAGCCATGATCGCCCACGCCTTCGATGACGGCGATAGCGCCCGAATTACGCACTGCGAAGCGTTCGCCGGCTACGCCGCTGAAATAACATTCGCCGCTGATGGCGCCATACAACACGGTGTTGCCGACGATAATGTTTTCAGCAGGATTGATAGGGCAGTCTTTAGGCTGACGTATGGCGATACGTCCGCCGCTCATGCCTTTGCCTACATAGTCATTGCCTTCGCCTTCAAGGTCGATGCTGATGCCTTGCGCTAAAAATGCGCCGAAACTTTGACCGGCGGTGCCTTTGACATTAATCGTAATGGTGTCGGCAGGCAAGCCTTTATGGCCGTAACGTTTGGCCACTTCGCCTGACAACATTGCGCCGAAGGTACGGTTGATATTGTGGATAGGCGTATTGATGACCACCGGCTGCGCGTTTTCCAGCGCGGGCTGGGCTTGCGCAATCAGGGTGTGGTCCAGTGCCTGGTCCAAGCCGTGATCCTGGCTTTCGTGGTTATAGATAGCGGTCGCGCCGTCAACTTCAGGTTTATAGAAAACCCGGCTGAAATCCAGCCCCTGGGTTTTCCAGTGGTTCAGTGAACGCTGCATGTCGAGCTTGTCCGAACGGCCGATCATTTCATTAAAGCTTCTGAAGCCCAGTTTAGCCATCCATTGACGGACATCTTCCGCGACCATGAAGAAATAATTGACCACGTGCTCCGGTTGTCCGGTAAAACGCTTGCGCAGTTCCGGATCTTGTGTCGCCACGCCGACCGGGCAGGTGTTTAAATGGCATTTGCGCATCATTAAACAGCCCGACACGATCAACGGCGCCGTGGCGAAACCAAATTCGTCGGCACCCAATAATGCGCCGATGATCACGTCGCGTCCGGTACGCAAACCGCCGTCGACTTGAACGGCGATGCGTCCGCGCAGTTTGTTCAGCACCAGAGTTTGATGGGTTTCGGCAAGGCCGATTTCCCACGGCAAACCGGCGTGCTTGATGGAAGTCATCGGGCTTGCGCCGGTGCCGCCGTCATAGCCGGAAATGGTGACGTGATCGGCGTGGGCTTTGGAAACGCCCGCGGCAACTGTGCCGACACCGACTTCCGACACCAGCTTGACGCTGATCCGTGCTTCGGGATTGACGTTTTTCAAGTCATGAATCAGCTGCGCCAGATCTTCAATCGAATAAATGTCATGATGCGGCGGCGGCGAAATTAAGCCTACGCCTCGCGTGGAATGGCGCACTCTGGCGATAACGGCATCGACTTTATGGCCGGGCAGCTGGCCGCCTTCGCCGGGTTTTGCGCCCTGGCTGACTTTTATCTGAATGTCGTCGGCATTGACCAGGTATTCGGTCGTTACGCCAAAACGCCCGGAGGCGACTTGTTTGATCGCCGAACGCATCGAATCGCCGTTAGGCAAGGTCTTGAAGCGTTCCGGCAGTTCTCCGCCTTCGCCGGTGTTCGATTTGCCGCCGATACGGTTCATCGCAATGGCCAGGTTGGTATGCGCTTCGTACGAAATCGAACCGAACGACATTGCTCCCGTTGCAAACCGCTTGACGATGTCTGCTGCGGATTCCACTTCGTCCAGCGGCACAGGTGCCGCATCTTCCTTGAATGACATTAAGCCGCGCAAGGTCAGCAGGGCTTCGTTCTGCTCGTCAATCAAACGGCAGAATTCGGCATATTTTTCATAGCTGTTGCTACGCGTTGCATGTTGCAGGGTGCTGATGGTCGCGGGTGTCCAGGTATGCGCTTCGCCGCGTATGCGGTACGCGTATTCGCCGCCAATATCCAACGCGTCGCGGTATAGCGGCGCATTGCCGAAAGCAAGCTGATGGCGGCGGCTGGTTTCTTCGCTGATTTCGGCCAAACCGACGCCTTCGACAGTGCTGGTTGTGCCGGTGAAATAACGATCCAGAAAGGGTTCCGCCAAGCCGATCGCATTAAAAATTTGCGCTCCGCAATAAGACTGATAAGTCGAAATACCCATTTTGGACATGACTTTAAGCAGGCCTTTGGAAATCGCTTTGATATAGCGTTTGTGCGCTTCATATTCGGTGAGTTCCGGAATATCCCGGCATAGCTCCGAAAGCGTATCGAACGCCAGATAAGGATTAACCGCTTCCGCGCCGTAAGCCGCCAGCAGGGCGAAATGGTGGACTTCGCGCGCTTCGCCGGTTTCCACGACCAGGCCGACTTCGGTGCGCAGGCCTTCGCGGGTCAGGTAATGATGCACGGCGGAAGTCGCCAACAGCGCAGGAATGGCGATATGTGCAATATCCATATCGCGGTCGGACAGCGCCAGGATGTTGTTGCCTTCTTCAACGGCTTGTTTCGCCGCAAGACAAAGCTTGTCGAGCGCCGCCTCCATGCCATCCGCCCCTAAATCGGAAGGATAGCAAAGCGTCAGGGTTTTGGTCTTGAATGCGCCGCCGGTGCGTGTTTCGATGCGGCGAATCTTTTCCAGGTCCTGGTTGGTCAAAATAGGTTGTTCGACTTCCAGGCGCATGTGGGTTCCGCCTTCGTCCAAACCCAGTAAATTGGGGCGTGGGCCGATCAGTGAAACCAGCGACATGACCAGTTCTTCGCGGATAGGGTCTATGGCCGGGTTGGTGACCTGGGCAAAGCCTTGCTTGAAATAGTCGTACAGCATGCGCGAACGTTGCGATAACACCGCCAACGCAGCGTCGATGCCCATCGAGCTGATAGGTTCCTGTCCGGTTTGCGCAATCGGTTTCAGGATGAATTCAATATCTTCGCGGGTATAACCGAATGCTTGTTGCCTATCCAAAAGGGTATGCGCATCCGGCGCCATTGCGGAAACTTCTGATGGCAGTTCGGCAAGCATGATCTGTGTTTTAGTCAGCCATTCGGAATAAGGATGGAGTGACGCCAGATTGGCTTTCAATTCCGCATCATCAATAATGCGGCCTTGCTCGGTGTCGATCAGCAGCATTTTGCCCGGTTGCAAACGCCATTTTTTGATGATTTTGTGCTGGGGAATCTCCAGGACGCCCATTTCCGACGCCATAATGACGAAATCGTCATCGGTAACCAGATAGCGGGCAGGGCGCAAGCCGTTGCGATCCAGGGTAGCGCCGATTTGGCGTCCATCGGTAAAGGCGATTGCAGCGGGGCCGTCCCACGGTTCCATCAGCGCGGCGTTATATTCGTAAAACGCGCGCAGTTTTTCATCCATCAGGACATTGCCGGCCCATGCTTCGGGAATCAGCAGCATCATCGCGTGGGCCAATGAATAGCCGCCTGCTACCAATAATTCAAGTGCATTGTCGAAACATGCAGAGTCTGATTGCTCTTCGTTGATTAATGGCCACAATTTGTGCATGTCGTCGCCCAATACTTTGGACGCTATCGAATGGCGGCGCGCCGCCATGCCGTTGACATTGCCGCGTAAGGTGTTGATTTCGCCGTTATGGGCGATCATCCGGAAAGGGTGCGCAAGGTCCCAAGTCGGGAAAGTGTTAGTGGAGAACCGTTGATGCACCAGCGCCAAGGCGCTGTCTATCCGGGGGTCGTCCAGCTCAGGATAAAACGATCCGACTTGGTCAGCCAGTAACATGCCTTTGTAGACCAAAGTGCGCGACGACAAGGAGGGGACGTAAAAGGAGTGGCCGTGATCCAGTTTTAAATCGCGGACGGCGTTTTCGACTTGTTTGCGAATCACAAACAGCTTGCGTTCGAACGCATCCTGATCGACGCAGTCTGCACTGCGTCCAATAAAAATCTGCCGTACAAACGGTTCAACCATTTTTACCGACTCGCCCAATGTGCGATTATCGACAGGCACATCGCGCCAACCTAACAGTACGGCTTTTTCCCGCGCAATGATTTCGGTTAGCAGGTTCTCGCAAGTAGCCCGGTTGCCGGCGTCGCGCGGCAAAAACACCATGCCGGTCGCGTAATCGCCCGCCTGCGGGAGGGATATGCCTAATTTGTCGCATTCTGCGCGTAAGAAAGTATCCGGCATTTGAATCAAAATGCCGGCGCCGTCACCCGCATATATGTCAGCACCGACCGCGCCACGGTGGGTCAGGTTTTTAAGCAATTCTAAACCCTGACGTACGATTTCATGGCTTTTTTGACCTTTTATATGAACGATAAAACCCACGCCGCATGCATCATGTTCGTGGCGCGGGTCATATAAACCCTGTCTGGTGGGTAGCGTACTTTGACTCATTCTTACCTCTAAAAAATATTACAAAAGGGTTGCTAATCTCTAATTCGAGAACCCTCGTTCCGCACTCGTTCTGACGGTTATATCAGGGGCGGCGATACGGCAAAACCATGTAATTATACGGATTGCAGGCAATTTTGTCACGTAGTCTTTTGCCGCCCACGCCAGCAATCAGTTGATATGTTGTTCATAGTCACGGGGTTGGTTGTGGTTTTTGTCATGTTGCTAATGATAGATGTGGTATCTTTCCATTCTGGTCTTGATGGTTGATTGTTTCCATTGAATATCTCTTTGATTTTTGTAAGCGAGTTAATGTTTAAGAGGCATTGCAATTAATCTAAGTGGATTCACATTAATATGATTTGGTTAATTATGAAAGAAAATTTTGATGTTGTTGTGGTGGGCGGAGGCATGGTTGGGGCGGCTGTTGCCTGTAGCCTTGGCGGAAGTTCATTGAGGGTGGCGGTGATAGAGAGTGCGCCGCCAGAGGCTTTTACTGCCGATCAGCCGCATGATTTAAGGGTTTCCGCACTCAGTATTGCGTCAAAAAATATTCTTGAAGCCATCGGCGCCTGGCGCGGCGTCGTTAATCGCAGGCTTTGCCCGTTTCGCAGGATGCGGGTTTGGGAGACGGCGGGCGATACTGAATTTTGCAGTGACGACATTAATTATCCTGAATTAGGTTATATCGTTGAAAATAGGGTGACTCAGTTGGCGTTATTGGAGCGTTTGCAGGATTTTGGCAATGTAGAGCTGATGTGTCCGGCTACCATAAATAAGATCAACTATTCGGCTGGAAAGTCGCCCGAAGTGGAGTTGGGCGATGGCCGGGTTTTGTCGGCAAAAGTGTTGGTTGCAGCCGATGGTGGGCAATCCAGGGTCAGGCAGGCGGTGGGCCTGGGCGTAACCAGCTGGGATTATAAGCAGCATGCGTTGGTGATTTATATCGAAACGGATTACGGGCAGCAGGATATAACCTGGCAACGCTTCGTACCCAGCGGGCCGCAGGCATTTTTGCCGTTAACCGGGCATTACGGTTCTATCGTCTGGTATAACTCGCCGGATGAGGTGTGTCGCTTGAAAGCTTTGTCTAATGAAGACTTACTATGCGAATTGACGACAACTTTTCCCGATTGTCTGGGTAAGGTCAATGCCGTTCTGGGTACGGCGAGTTTCCCGTTGAAACGCCAGCATGCGCAAAGCTATGTCAAACCCGGCGTGGTTCTGGTCGGCGATGCTGCTCATATGATCAATCCGTTGGCGGGGCAGGGGGTTAATATCGGTTTGTTGGATGCGGCGGCATTGGGCGAGGTGTTGATCGAGGCAAGCAATCAAGGTCTTGATTTCAGTGATCTGGCAGTTTTAGGGCGTTATGAAAAAATGCGCCGCAATGAAAACCTGAAAATGATGACGGTCATGGATGTTTTTTATAGGGTGTTCAGCAACCAAGTGTTGCCGGTCAAGTTTTTACGCAACTTGGGGTTGGGGTTGGCCGAGAGAATTTTGCCCGCCAAAAATAAAGTGATGCGCAGCGCGATGGGTTTGGAAGGTAATTTACCCAAACTTGCGCGGGGTGAGCCGATTATTTGATTTTAATGGGATGTCAGTCATTGTTTTCCGGCAATATCCGGCGCTTGACGGGCGGCCTGCAGCATCGGTTGCATTGGAATGATTAATTTTTTAAACTAAAACCCTTTAAGTTTAGGTAATGTTGATAGTGAGCGCAGAGGGGTATGGAAAGAAGACTTTATCAGAGGGTTTCAGTGCAGGTTTCTGCCATTGTTACTACCGAGGATGGTGTGCGGATTAAGGTGGTTGCGGTAGATCTGTCCAGCAATGGGTTGGGTGTTGAGTGCAATACCAAGCAACGGAACATGATTACGCCGGGAGGAAGTTTTGTTCGTGACGGCAAGCCGGTGTCTGTGTTTGTCGATCTGAATCTGTTTGATGAGGCCGGTCAATCGTCCAAAATAGCCGCGCGATGCCAAGTGGTTTTTTCGCGGCGCATGTCCAGCGATCAATGCAAAATTGGGCTGCGTTATGCCGATATTGAAAATAACGGCTATGAATGGCTGGTTCAGTTTATCGAGAAAAATGCCGGTATTGAAATAAATTGATTGTGGAGTCGGTTTAATTAAGCGGTCTCCCATAAATCTGTCTTGCGTCAGCCGGTGGCGCCAAGCGTTTTTAATATCTCTTCGCGTATTTGTTCCTGTCTGACCGGGTCAGTGATGGGTTGTGACAGGTTGTCTGTAATGTAAAACATGTCCTCGGCGCGGCTGCCTATGGTGGTTATTTTTGCGCTGTACAGGTGAATGCCTTTTTGTACAAAGGCGCGACCTATTTTTGATAAAAGTCCGGCATGATCTGTGGTGATAAGTTCAATAATCGTGTGCCTGTTTAAAGGGTCTGCATGAAATTGAATGCTGGTGGGGATGGGGAAATGTTTGGCTTGTCTTGATTGACGGTGAATGTTTTTGTGTTTTTTGACTTCGCGGTGCAGCAGGTTGCTACGAAGCGCGGTGCAAATATGCACTTCCCTGAACAGCTCGTTGATGGGTTCTCCCGATTGTTCAAGAACCAGAAAACTGTTAAGCACATAGTCGTCGGTCGTGGTCATGATTCTGGCGTCAAGAATAGTAAGTCCCAGTTGGTCGAGGGTGGCGGTGCTCAACGAAAAAATAGCCTCCTCATTTTTTGCGTAAACAAAAACCTCCGCACTGCCCCGTTGGGTTTGCGGGCGCAGCAGGACCAGGGGCAGTTCATCTTCTTTGGATGAGGCTATCGCAATGGTATGCCACGTTATTTCATCAGCGGAATATCTTAAAAAATAATCATCGCTGGCATGTTGCCAGGATCTGATGATGACCGGTTCGGATATGCCGAGTTTTATCAGTTCGTCTTTTGCTTCTTTTTTATTTTCGAGCAGGCGGTCTGCTATTGTTACCGGGTTTTGCAAGCCCCTGTGCAAGGTGCTGTAGGTCGCCGAATAAAGTTCTTTCAGCAGGGCGTCCTTCCATGCGTTCCACAGCTCAGGGTTGGTGGCGCGAATATCGGCGACGGTCAGCAGGTACAAACAGTTCAGGTATTCGATGCTGCCTACTGTTTGAGCGAATTGATGAATGATTTCCGGGTCGCCGATGTCTTTTCGTTGCGCGGTCATCGACATGATCAGATGATTGCGCACCAGCCAGCAGATCAGGTTGGTGTCATGCGAAGAAAGTTCATGCTGAACGCAGAATTCCCTGGCGATTTCTTCGCCAATGGCGGAATGGTCGCCGTTCCTGCCTTTGGCTATGTCATGAAATAGACCGGCAAAATACAGCACTTCCGGTTTGGCAATCAGCTGAAAAACATCATTGCAGAAAGGCAGTTCGTCCAGATGTTTTTCCAGGGCAAAGCGGCGTAAGTTACGGATAACAAAAAGGGTGTGTTCGTCGACCGTGTAAATGTGAAACAAGTCATACTGCATGCGGGCGACAATATTGGCAAAGCAAGGAATATAGGCTGCTAAAACCCCGTAACGATTCATGCGCCTTAGCTGATCGGTAATGCCCAGGGGTTGGCGAAATGCTTCTATAAAAAGGCGGTTGGCGGCTTTATTGTGGCGGAACGCGTCGTCGATTAAATGCAGATTCTTGCGAATCAGGCGTATGGTCGTTGCCCTGACGCCTTTAATTGATGAGTTCTGTTCCAGAACTAAAAAAAGTTCCAGTAAGGCAAGCGGATGCCGTTCGAAAAGGGCGTCGTCAACAGCTTCAAGATAGCCGTTGATGACGACAAACTTGTCGTTAAGCGGGATGGTTTTGTAAATAGCTTCCCCGGAAATAAAGCGTTCGTTAAATAATTGCAATAGCATTTCATTGAGGCGCTCGAGTCCCAATACTGTTTTAAAGTAAAACTGCATGAACTGTTCGACGTCTTGATTGTATTCCTGGTGCTCGGTGCTGAAGCCGAATTGTCTGGCAAGATCGCGCTGATAATCGAAAATAAGCCGGTCTTCGCAACGGTTGGTTAAAAGATGCAGTGCATAACGAATCCGCCAGAGCACTTCAAGGGCAGCGACCAGCTCCAAATATTCGGATTCGGGCATGAAGTCGTATTTAATCAGTTCCTTGAGTGTTGATGAATTGTAATGGCGCTTAAATACCCATGCGATGACTTGCCTGTCGCGCAATCCTCCCGGCCCTTCTTTGATGTTGGGTTCAAGATTATAGGCGGTGTCATGAAATTTGGCGTAACGCTGCCGCTGCTCTTCCATTTTGGCGGCAAAAAATTGGTCTGACGGCCAGATTTTATCTGAAGTGGTTTGTTGCTTTAGTGTTTTGTGCAGTTTTGCGCTGCCGGTAATCAGTCGGATTTCCATAAGACTGGTCATGATGGTTTGGTCGGCTATTGCGGCCTCGATGCATTGATCGATGGTGCGGACGCTTTGCCCCAGTTTTAAGCCTATGTCCCAAAGAAAGGTAAAAAAGTCTGACAAGGCTTCCTGGCAAGCGGTTGTGTCTTCGGAATCCAGTAGGACGACCAGGTCAATATCGGAATAGGGAAACAGTTCTCTTCTGCCGTAACCGCCAACGGCGCACAGTGAAAATTGGCCGGCGTGCTCGCCGAGAAAATGTTTCCAACAGCAGATCAGGACTTCATCAACAAAATCAGATTTGTCTTTAACAAGTTTGGAAACTGATTTGTGCGGATTAAATTTTTGCCTCAGTTCGGTGTCTTTTTGCTTTAGCAGTTGTTTAAATTGTTGCAGACTGTCCTTTTCAGCGAAAATAGACGACTGCATGGATGCAGGGGGTGGAGTAATGCATGGAGCAATTGCCGAGGCGTTAATATTTTTGTTCAAGGCGCTCACATTTCTTCTTGGCGTAAAGTCAGGATTTCATAACCGCTGTGGGTTACCAGAATGGTGTGCTCCCATTGTGCGGATAGGCTGCGGTCCTTGGTTACTGCTGTCCAGCCGTCGGCCAATACTTTCATATGCCGCTTGCCGAGATTGATCATGGGTTCAATGGTTAATATCATGCCTGCCTCAAGAACTTCTCCGTCGCCGGCTTTGCCGTAGTGCAGTACTTGCGGCTCTTCATGAAAACTTTTACCTATGCCGTGCCCGCAAAATTCCCTGACTACGGAGTAACGGTTGGTTTCCGCATGTTTTTGTATGGCATGGCCGACATCGCCTAATGTAGCGCCCGGCCTGACTTGTTGGATGCCTAAAAACATGGCTTCCTGGGTGATTTTAACCAGGCGTTTTGCATGCTGGCTCACTTCGCCGACGCAAAACATTTTGCTGGTGTCGCCGTGGTAGTCGTCTTTGATAACGGTAATGTCAATATTGACGATATCACCTGATTTGAGTTTTTTTTCGCTGGGAATGCCGTGACATATCTGCTGATTGACGGAGGTGCAAATTGATTTTGGAAAGCCGCGATAATTGAGTGGCGCAGGTATAGCGTTTTGGATGCCGACAATATAATCGTGGCAAATTTGATCGAGCTCGTTAGTGGTGACGCCGGGAACAACATAAGGCTCAATCATTTCTAGAACTTCGGCCGCAAGCTTTCCGGCAACACGCATTTTTTCAATTTCACTTTCGGTTTTAATAATTATGCTCATAAAAATTAGGTGCAAGGCAAAAGGCAAAAGGCGCAAGCGACTGGTTTTTAACCGTGAGTCTCTCGTCTTGCGCTCGTATAATGGAGTTATTTTAACAGAGTTCGGCTTGTTGTGAATTAGTAATTATGGTATAAAGGGAAGTTCTTTTTTGAACTAATACTCACGCCTATCGTCACGATTGGAAGGGTGCCGGTGATACGATCAGATTTTAAGGGACGATTGTAGCTGGTTTCCAATCGGGATAGGTGGAGGCGTAACCCAACTCGGAACAAAGGTTCCGAATTTTTTATCTTAGGAGAAATTAATGGCAGCAGTATCTATGCGTCAAATGCTTGAAGCGGGTGTTCATTTTGGACATCAAACTCGTTATTGGAATCCGAAAATGGCTACATACCTATTCGGCGCACGTAACAAAATCCATATCATCGATTTGGAAAAAACGCTTCCAATGTTTAATGACGCAATGAATTATCTGGGTCAGATGACAGCAAACAAAGGCACTGTCCTGTTTGTTGGCACCAAGAAAGCAGCACGAAAAGTAGTTGCTGAAGAAGCAGCTCGCTGCGGCATGCCTTATGTCAATCATCGCTGGTTAGGCGGCATGCTGACAAATTTTAAAACCATCAAGAAATCAATCAATCGCCTTAAAGAATTGGAAGCGATGAAAGCCGACGGTACGCTTTATCAACGTTTTGCCAAGAAAGAAGCGTTAGGCATGGAGCGCGAGCTTGAGAAGCTGGAGCGCAGCCTGGGTGGGATTAAAGACATGAAAGGCGTTCCTGATGTGATTTTCATACTGGATGTCGGTTATGAAAAGAATGCAATCAGTGAAGCTAAAAAATTAGGCATCCCTGTCGTTGGTATCGTGGATTCCAATAATTCACCGGAAAAAATTGATTACATTATTCCTGGTAATGATGACTCAATTCGTGCAGTTAAACTCTATTGCGAAAGCGTTTCTGCGGCGGTAATGGAAGCTAAGACAGCAGGTTTGGGATTGTCGGCAAAAGCTGATGATTTTGTTGAAGAAGCTGCTGAATAAGATCGGGTCTTAATTTTACAGGCGTTTCCTGAACGCTTAAAGTTAGGCAAAAAGCGCCTCCTCACGGGGGCGTTTTTATAGTGATGAACAATGAGGAAAGACAAAGAATGAGTAATACTATTAGTGCAGCAATGGTTAAGGAATTACGTGAAAGAACTGGCTCCGGCATGATGGAGTGCAAAAAAGCGTTAGTTGAAACGAATGGCGATATGGAATTGGCTATTGAAAATATGCGCAAGTCCGGATTAGCCAAGGCCGATAAAAAATCCGATCGTATTGCTGCCGAAGGCATCATCGGCGTAAAAGTCAGTGATGACGGAAAAACTGTGGCGATTGCTGATGTCAATTGCGAAACTGATTTTGTTGCCAAGGCGGATGATTTTGTAAATTTCGTCAATAATGTCACGGCAGCTTTGTTGAGTTCTGATGCCGAAACAGAAGAACAACTGCTGGCAATGAAGTTGGCTGACGGCACTATCGTAGACGAAGTTCGTCGCGGTCTGATTGCCAAGTTGGGCGAAAATATTACTGTCAGAAGATTCCTGAAATACCACACTGCTACCGGTGGCACAGCCTGCTATTTACACGGCAAAAAGATCGGCGTGATCGTTGAATTAGCTAAGGCTGATGACGAATTAGGCAAAGATATTGCGATGCATATTGCAGCAAGTAAACCGACTTGTATTTCTGATGAACAAGTGCCTGCGGAACTTATTGAGAAAGAGAAAGAGATTTTCTCTGCTCAAGCTGCGGAAAGCGGAAAATCGGCAGATATTATTGAGAAAATGGTAGTAGGTCGTATCAGCAAGTTTTTGGCCGAAATCACCCTGGTGGGTCAGCCTTTCATTAAGGACGATAAAGTGACTATTGGCAAGCTGCTTGCTTCAAAAGGTAACAGCGTTATTCGTTTTGCTCGTTTGGAAGTGGGTGAAGGGATTGAAAAGAAAGAAGAAAACTTTGCCGAAGAAGTTATGGCGCAAGTTAGAGGCAATTAATTCGCTTCCCGGTTAATACCGCGGAATACACATCGATAATAACTACCAGCCCCCGATAATTAAAATGACTAAATTGATTTGCCAGAGAATTTTGCTTAAGTTAAGCGGTGAAGCTTTAATGAGTGAGACAGGTGGCAGTATTGATGCAGATATTGTTAAACGCCTTGCAACTGAAATTAAAGAATTATGCGACGCTGGTCTCCAGGTCGGCTTGGTTATCGGTGGCGGTAATATATTGCGTGGAGCTGAAAAAGCTTCTGAAGGATTGGATAGAGTAACCAGCGACCAGATGGGGATGCTGGCTACGGTAATAAATGCCCTGGCTATGCAGGATGCCCTGGAAGCACACGGACAACAGGTCAGGGTAATGTCGGCGCTGAAAATTAATCAGGTCTGTGAGGATTATATTCGCCGCAGGGCGGTCAGGCATTTGGAAAAAGGCCGAGTTGTTATTTTTGCAGCGGGAACCGGAAACCCTTTTTTTACCACCGATTCGGCAGCCAGTCTCAGGGCGATTGAAATCAATGCCGAGTTGATGATTAAGGCTACTAAAGTCAAAGGCGTTTATTCCGCCGATCCCCAAAAAGACAAGAACGCTAAATTCTATCCGCGATTAACTTATGATGAAGCGCTGGATCAGCGCCTCAATGTAATGGATACAACCGCACTGGTACTATGTCGGGATAATAATCTGCCAATGCGGGTGATGAATATTTTTGAGAAAGGTGCAGTAATGAAACTGATGAAGGGCGAAGAGATAGGATCTCTTATTCAACGAGGAACAGATAATGATTAGTGACATTCAACAGGATGCTTCAACTCGCATGAGCAAAAGTATTGAAGCCTTGAAACATGAGTTCTCAAAAATAAGAACGGGTAGGGCTCATCCCAGCTTATTGGATCAAATTAACGTTTCATACTACGGTACCGAGTCCTCATTATCTCAGGTTGCCAATATCGCCGTTGAAGATGCGCGTACTTTGACAATTACACCTTGGGAAAAGGGCATGGTTCAGGCTATTGAAAAAGCCATTATGAAATCAGACCTGGGCTTAAACCCCGCTACCAACGGTATGACTATTCGTATTCCATTGCCGCCGTTAACCGAAGAGCGTCGCCGCGCCCTGGTTAAAGTCGTTAAGAATGAAGCGGAGAATGGGCGTGTTGCAATCAGGAATATTCGCCGCGACGCCAATTCAGCAATAAAAGAAGCCTTAAAGGAAAAAATGATTTCCGAAGATGAGGCGCGCGCGGGTGAAGAAAAAATTCAAAAACTGACCGATCAGTTTGTAAAAGACGTTGAGAAATTGCTGGAAGCAAAAGAAGCTGATTTACTGTCAATGTAATTGGGATTTAAACAATGTCTACGGATGACTGTAACAGTTTGGAATCGGCAAGCTCTCTCAATAAAGGGATAAACAGCAATAATCCGCGCCATATAGCCATTATCATGGACGGTAACGGTCGTTGGGCGCAGAAAAGGTTTATGCCTCGCGCTGTCGGGCATCAGGCCGGCGTTAAAGCGGTTCGAAAAATTGTGGAGTATTGCGCTAAACATGAGGTTGAGGTCCTGACTTTATTTGCTTTTAGCAGTGAAAACTGGCGTCGTCCCGAAGAAGAAGTGTCATTGTTGATGGGCTTGTTTATGGCGACGCTGCAAAGGGAAATCAACAAGCTTGACCGCAATAATATCCGCCTGCGGTTTATTGGTGACAGAACGGCATTCTCAGATAAGTTGCAGGCCAAAATGGCTGATGGAGAGGCGCAAACCAAAGATAATAATGCCTTAACGTTGGTTATCGCGGCAAATTATGGGGGACGCTGGGATACGTGCCAGGCGTTCCGGACGGTGGCGGGAAAAATTGCCGCCGGAGAGTTGGAAAATCAGGACATCAATGAGCAGCTGATCAATCAGTATTTGTCGACTGCGGATCTGCCCGAACCCGACTTGTTTATCAGGACCGGCGGTGAGCAACGCGTTAGTAATTTTTTGTTATGGCAACTCGCCTATACAGAGCTGTATTTTACCGAAACGCTATGGCCGGATTTCGACCAGGGCTCACTTGAAGATGCTATCAAGAGCTTTAAAAGCCGGCAAAGGCGCTTTGGTTATACCGGAGAGCAACTGAATCAATTACTTTAAAATAGCTTGCCGGTTTTTTACTGAAAATTAACACTTACTTCCAACTTCATCATAATAATAATCAAAATGTTACTACAGCGAATTATTACCGCATTAATTCTGGTTTCTCTGATTGTGCTTGCTGTTTTTCAGCTGTCTTCAGAGTATTTTTCATTGCTTATAGGATTGATCACTCTTTTAGCGGCATGGGAGTGGGCTAACCTTATCGGTATCAATTCGCTGTTTAAACGCGGGTTGTTTTTGCTTGTGTTGATTCTGCCGATGCTATGGCTGCATTTCTGGACGCAATTTCTGGAACTGGCCGCTCAGGTTTTGGATTGGCCTGATGTCAGGGATTATTCAGGGGCCCTGGAATGGTTGGTTATACCGCCGGTGCTGTTCTGGATATTGGTCATGATTTTGATTAGGAACACTCCTGAGGGCGTTTTAAAATTGGAAATGAGAATCCGGTATAAGGCCTTGATCGGGTGGGGTGTTCTGTTCGCAACGTGGATGTTTTTAAGCCGATTAAGAGCTTTTTATGGTTCGGAAATGACCTTGTACTTTCTGATTTTAATTTGGACGGCAGATATTGCGGCTTATTTTACCGGTAAGAAATTTGGTAAAACAAAGTTGTCGCCTGAAATCAGCCCCGGCAAGACGGTTCAAGGTATGTATGGCGCTTTAATAGCAGGTGCTGTTTGGGCTGCGGTCTTCATCGGCTATTATGGCTATCGCGATGGCTTCACCTGGATGAGGGTATCCGATTTTGTACTGTTGTCCGTATTGACGGTGTTGATTTCTGTTTATGGCGATTTGTTTTTTAGTGTGGTCAAGCGTCAGCGCGGCGTTAAAGATACGGGATCAATACTGCCCGGTCATGGCGGTATTCTGGACAGAGTCGACAGCCTGATTGCAGCCATTCCATTTTTTTATGCCGGTATATTATTGATTGGGCTTATGGCATGAAAGGCATTTGCATACTCGGAGCGACCGGCTCGATCGGCGTCAGTACCTTAGATGTGGTAGCCAGGCATTCCAGTCTGTATAAAGTTATCGCATTAACCGCCAATACCAATATTGACGCCCTCTATGAGCAATGCCTGGAGCACCATCCAGAGGTCGTTGTCGTAGTGGATGAGCATAAAGCCCGAATCTTTGAAGAAAAACTTAAAAGCTCGACGATATCGGACATAAAAGTGCTGTCAGGCGCCAAGGCGCTGGAGCATGTTGCAACACTGGACAACGTTGATTCGGTCATGGCGGCCATCGTAGGCGCGGCTGGCTTATTGCCGAGTCTGGCGGCGGCAAAGGCCGGTAAAACCGTTTTGCTGGCCAACAAAGAAGCCTTGGTGATGTCGGGCTCAATCTTTATGCAGGCGGTTAGCGATTCAGGAGCGCAACTGCTGCCGATTGATAGCGAGCATAATGCGATATTCCAGTGCATGCCTGCCGGATATAAAACCGGCATGCAGGCGAAACAAGCCCGGCGTATTTTATTGACCGCTTCCGGCGGACCTTTTCGGGAAATGCCTGTCGAGCAATTGGCGGATGTGACGCCTGCCCAAGCGGTGGCCCACCCTAACTGGGATATGGGCAGGAAAATTTCCGTGGATTCGGCGACCATGATGAATAAAGGCCTGGAGATGATCGAGGCTTGTATTTTATTCGATATGATCCCAAGTCAGATACAGGTGGTCATTCATCCGCAAAGCGTTATCCATTCGATGGTCGATTATGTGGACGGAACGGTCTTGGCGCAAATGGGGAATCCCGATATGCGCATACCGATCGCTTATTCAATGGCCTGGCCGGAGCGCTTTGATTCAGGCGTTGATCCGCTGAATATATTTGATGTCGGGCGCATGGATTTTGAAGAGCCTAATCTGGAACGGTTTCCCTGTTTGCGTCTGGCCTATGATGCTATTGCTGCGGGCGGCATCATGCCGACTGTTTTGAATGCGGCCAATGAAATTGCAGTCGAGGCCTTCTTAAATGAACAGGTTCGGTTTACCGATATTCCGGTTATTATCGAGCGCTGCATGGAAAAATTCGAGGCCAAGGCCGCCGATACGCTGGAAATTATTTTAGCTGCGGATCAACAAGCCAGGCTGGCATCTGCACAGATTATTGGAGAACTGACTAATTGATGGATTTGCTGCATACACTGTTTTACTTCCTGATTGCCATAAGTGTGCTGGTTTCATTTCATGAATTCGGGCATTTTTGGGTCGCCCGTAAAGCGGGGGTAAAAGTACTCCGGTTTTCGATCGGTTTCGGCAAGGTTTTATGGGTGTATCAGAAAAATCCTGATGCGACAGAGTATGCGGTATCGGCAATCCCGCTGGGCGGCTATGTCAAGATGGTCGATGAGCGGGAAGGTGAAGTCAAGGAAGCGGACTTGCCGTATGCCTTCAACCGCCAATCTTTATTTGCCAGAACGGCCATAGTAGCCGCAGGCCCAATATTTAATCTGGTGCTTGCCGTTGCGTTGTTTTGGAGTGTGCTGGTTATTGGCGAGACCGGTATAAAACCGATACTCGGCGCGGTAGAGCAGGGCTCATTAGCCGCAGCCGCAGGCTTTGTTGAAGGCGACGAGATCGTTTCGGTAAACGGCAAGACCACGCCAACCTGGACCGAGGCCATGAGTGTACTGGTATCCTCGGCGCTTGATGGCGAGCAGAGCATCAAGGTTGCGGTAAAAAGTTTTGATGATCAACAAGCTGTCAGGATGCTTAAGCTTACCGATAAAGACAGTGAAAATCCTGATGTGTTGTATCGGCGATTGGGCTTCAAACCCTGGTCTCCGAAGTTGCAGCCCATCATAGGAAAAGTGCTTCCGGATAGCGCCGCGTTAGCGGCCGGTTTACAACAAGGCGACCTGATTGTGAGCGCCGATGATACGGTCATGACGGACTGGATGCAATGGGTGGCTTATGTAAGAAACCATCCCGATGTCGGAGTAAAGTTGGTAATTGAGCGCGAGGGCGTACGGCTTCCCGTAATCATTACGCCGAAAAGCGTGAAAGTCGGCGACCAAACTGAGGGTAAAGTCGGTGCATCGGTTTATATACCTGAAGAATTGATGAAGTCGGTGAGCGTTGAATATTCGTTGTCGCCGCTGGCAGCGATTCCGGTAGCATTGGAAACCACCTATTATTACTCCGTCAGCAGCTTGAAAATGATGGCGAAGATGCTGATCGGCAAGGCTTCGGTTGATAACTTAAGCGGTCCTATCAGTATTGCCCAATATGCGGGACAGTCCGCCACTATGGGCTTGACGCCGTTTATAAAATATATGGCCTTGGTCAGCGTCAGTTTAGGCATATTAAATTTATTGCCGATACCGGTGTTGGATGGCGGGCACTTACTGTTTTTTGCGATAGAAGGCATTAAAGGCAGTCCTGTTTCGGAAAGGGCGCAAATCTTCTTTCAACAAATCGGCATTGCATTGCTCGTGTCATTAATGGCATTGGCTATGTTTTTGGATGTTGAACGGTTATTTCAATAATCCTGGAAAATTGTAAAGGGTGACAACCCATCCACTGGGCTCGGATAGCCGTCCTACGCCTCGATAAACCAACACAGGAACATTATGAAAAAAGTTATTAAAATTACCGCGTTATCAGTGCTCGGATTGACTTTATCCGTAGCGCATGCGGATGAGAACGCTATCAGGCAAGCGCTGGCTAAATCCATGCCGTCGGTAAAAGTGGGGACGGTCAAGCCTTCTGAAATTAATGACCTTTATGAAGTTACAATTGGCGGCAATATTGTTTATGTTTCCGGTGACGGCAAGTACCTGCTTCAAGGACACTTGGTTGATGTCGCCGCACGTACGGATTTAACCGAAGAAAAATTAAGCGGTGCCCGCAAACAGGCTATCGAGAATCTCGGCGTCGATAAAATGATCGTGTTCAAACCGAAAACGAGCAAATATACGGTCAGCATCTTTACCGATATAGACTGCGGTTATTGCCGTAAATTGCATTCGGAAATCGACCAGTACATGGCCGAAGGCATTACTATCCAGTATTTGTTTTTCCCCAGAGCAGGTAAAGGCTCGGATTCGTACAACAAAGCCGTATCGGTCTGGTGCGCAGACGATCGTAAAGCGGCTTTAACGGCAGCGAAAAAAGGCGATACGCCTCCGGCTAAAACTTGTGCTAACCCGATTGATGAGCACATGCAATTGGCTGAAGATTTTGAAGTGAAGGGAACGCCGATGATCGTTACCGAAAAAGGTAATATTTTCCCCGGTTATCTGCCTGCAAAACAGCTGGCTGAAGCGCTGGCCGATGAAAAAGGCCAAAAATAACCTGGTTGGGCGGCTTCGACCGCCCTCGCTATTCAAGTAAAACTACACCAGCCCCTTAAGCCGATAAAGCAAATCCAAGGCTTGTCTGGGGCTGAGCTCATCCGGGTTCATGTCTTCCAGCAAAACCACCGCCGGATGGCATTCCTTCGACGAAAACAAGTCCAATTGGTTAATCCCGGTTTCCGCCTGTTGTTCAATATAAGCATGGTCTTCCAGGTGCCGTAATTTGGCCTTGGCCTTATCGATCACCGAGCGCGGCACACCGGCCAGCGACGCCACCTGCAAGCCGTAACTTTGGCTGGCCGGGCCGTCTTTTACCGCATGCAGGAAAATAATCTTATCGCCATGCTCCATCGCATCCAAATGCACGTTATGGATGGTTTTTTGTTCGTCGGGCAGCGTGGTCAATTCGAAATAATGCGTCGCAAACAGCGTAAATGCCTGAGTTTGTTTGGCCAGATGGTCGGCGCAGGCCCAAGCCAGAGACAGGCCGTCAAAGGTGCTGGTGCCGCGGCCGATCTCGTCCATCAGGATTAGGCTTTTCGAGGTCGCGTTGTGCAGGATGTTGGCGGTTTCCGACATTTCCACCATAAACGTGGAGCGGCCGCTGGATAGGTCGTCGGACGCGCCGATGCGGGTGAAAATCTTGTCGATAGGGCCGCAGGTCAATGTTTTTGCCGGAACATAACAGCCGATATGCGCGATCAATACGATCAGAGCGGCCTGGCGCATGTAAGTCGATTTACCGCCCATATTCGGGCCGGTAATGACCAGCATGCGGCGTTTGCTTGAAAACGACAAATCATTCGGCACAAACGGAATGTCCGAAACCTGCTCGACGACCAGATGCCGACCGGCTTCAATCGTTATGCCGGGTTTATCGGCCAGCGTCGGTTGGGATAAATTCAAGGTTTCCGCGCGTTCGGCAAAGTTGACCAGTACATCCAGTTCGGCCAGCGCAGCGGCGCATTGCTGCAATGGAATTAACGACGCGCCGAGGATATTCAGCAATTCCTCGTACAAGGCTTTTTCAAAAGACAGCGATTTTTCCTTGGCGCTGAGCACCTTGTCTTCAAATGATTTCAACTCCTCGGTGATATAGCGTTCGGCGCCTTTTAAAGTCTGCTTGCGCGTATAATGCGCGGGGACTTTTTCCGCATGCAGGTTAGAAATCTCAATATAGTAACCATGCACACGGTTGTAATTGACCTTCAGCGTGCTGATGCCGGTTGCCGCTTTTTCGCGGTTCTCCATATCGATCAGGAACTGGTCGGCGTTCTGGCTTAAGTTGCGCAATTCATCCAGTTCCTGATGGTAGCTGGGCGCAATCACGCCGCCGTCCCGGATAAGCACCGGCGGATTGTCGATGATGGCGGATTGCAGCAGTTTTAACATCTCAGGCTGCTCGCCGATTTGCCCGCATAAAGCTGCAAGCTGCGGGTTATCGCCGCCGGACAGCGCCTGTTGCAAGGCAGGCAGAACCGCCAAGGTATTGCGCAACACCAGCAAGTCGCGGGGGCGAGCCGATTTCAACGCGATGCGGGAGCTGATCCGTTCAATATCGCCGACTTGGCGCAGATGGCTTTGAATATCGCGATACAACAGCACATTAAGCAGGGTATCGATACAGGCATAGCGGTTGTTCAGGATGTCGCGATCGCGCAGAGGGCGATTGATCCAGCGCCGCAAACAGCGGCTGCCCATCGCCGTTGCGGTTTTGTCCAGCACCCCGAATAGCGTGTATTGCAGTTGTCCTGACGGATGGAAATCCAGCTCAAGATTGCGGCGGCTGGACGCATCCAGCAAAATGCTGTCATCGCTGCTTTCGGTACGGATGCCCTGAATGTGCGGCAGCGCGCTTTGCTGGGTGTCTTTGACGTATTGCAGCAAGCCGCCCGCAGCGGCAATCGCGGCAGGCATGTTCTCACAACCGTAACCTTTCAAATCAAGCGTGTTGAATTGCTTTAACACCAGTTGCTTGGCGCTTTCCGCTTCGAAATGCCAGGGCGGTCTTCTGCATAAACCGCTGCGCTGTTTCAAGCTGACAGGCACCGGCCAGTCTTCGCTAAACAATAGTTCGGCAGGATTAAGACGGCCGATTTCGCTCAATAACTGGTCTATGGATTCGACCTGTTGCAACACAAAACGGCCGCTGGTCAAGTCCAGGCTGGCGATGCCGTGCTGCGAGTTGGGGAACGAGCATGCCGCGACCAGCAGATTATCTTTGCGGTCTTCGAGCAAGGCTTCGTCGGTCACGGTGCCGGGCGTCACGATGCGTACGACTTTTCGCTCAACCGGGCCTTTGGATGTTGCAGGATCGCCGATTTGCTCGCATATCGCGATGGATTCGCCGTGTTTTAGCAGCTTGGCAAGATAGCCTTCAGCTGCGTGATAAGGAATGCCCGCCATAGGAATCGGAAGTCCCCCGGATTGCCCCCGGCTGGTCAGTGTAATGTCCAGCAGTTGCGAGGCTTTTTTGGCGTCATCGAAAAACAGTTCGTAAAAATCCCCCATACGGTAAAACAACAAGGTATCGGGGTGTTCGGATTTGATGCGTAAAAACTGCTGCATCATCGGCGTGTGCTGGTCGGTGGTTTTTTGTTTTATACTCATCAGCCTATTTTATCCGAAGTCGAACGAGGTCACATCATGGAGTCTGAATTATTTGAATTGGCCGAGCAACTGGGGCTCGTATTAAAAGCCGACGGCAAAAAAATAGCCACGGCCGAATCCTGCACCGGCGGTTGGATTGCCCAGACGATTACCGACGTGCCGGGCAGTTCCGGCTGGTTCGACCGGGGCTTTGTCACCTACAGCAATGCTGCAAAACTGCAAATGTTGGGGGTCAGTCCGCAAACGCTGGAAAAATTCGGCGCGGTCAGCGCCGAGACAGCAACGGAAATGGCGGCGGGTGCATTGGCGCACAGCGATGCCGATATGGCGGTCGCCGTGACCGGCATAGCCGGGCCGGATGGCGGAACGCCGGAGAAACCTGTCGGTACCGTGTTTATCGCGTGGGCACGCAAAAATGGAGCATTCAAAGTTGTCGGAAAGCTATTTACAGGAAACCGGCGGGAAATAAGGGCGCAAACGGTCAAAAACGCTATTGAAGGGATGACGTTACTTTAATTATCCTTTTCCGTAAATACTCGCTGGACTGGAATATCAAGCCCGGTAAGAGAGGGCGCCTATAAGTGGTTCGAATAAAATCCGTTTTGCCAGAGAAAATCTTGAATCTATGTTTGTTGCCGCACCGACCGCGTTCAGCTTTGCATGTAATGTCTTGATTAAGCGATGGAAAACACTACTCCACGTTTTAAGGTTATGGTTAACACATCAATTAAAGATCAAATAAAAGGCCGAGTAGAAGAAGCTAAAGGCAAAGTCAAGGAAGCCGTCGGTGTGATACTGGACGACGATGCTATGGAAGTTGAAGGAAATATCCAGAAGAACATCGGCAAGGTTCAGGCGGGCTTTGGTGACGTCAAGGACAAATTCAAGAAAGGCAGCTAAATCCGTACTACTGGGCAGTGCAGTCGAGTCCAGACAGATTGGTCGGGCAACGGAATGTCTCAAAATGTGTTTTTTACATTCGTTTTTTTGCGTTGATGCGCAACCCGAGGTAGTCATTAGCGTCAAGGCCAAACAAAATGCGGAAAAGAATCTAATAAAGTGTTTCATGAGTAAATCTCCAATTAAGAGCTTACCCCGGTAGACAAAAGGAACCCTTTAGATATTTCAGGGCGGCCGGATTACTGAGATGGTCTTAAGTACAAAAGCCAAGCCGACTAATATTGACTAAAAGATCAGATGATGTTCCGGCAACTGATTACAGGCCTAGTGCCGTTTGCCCGGCAAAAAACCTTGAAGACACCTCATTTTTGAAACTAACCTCAGAGTCGGTACGGCAACACACAGATACAGGTAGATTGGAGGACTCCCTGGGTTGTATGGGAAGAGGGGGCTTTCAGTCCCGAAACTTATGATCTTGACATCGTTATTCCAAATCGATTGAAATTTGTAGAATTGAAAAAATATAATATATTCAGTATAATAGAAAGTTAATGTAGAAGTATTATGAAGAGCGGGGTATGAGAGCCCGTTAGAACCAATATCGAACGGCAAATCCACTTAGATAAAGACGGAAGTTGCCTAAATTTAAAGTAGCATTCAACTTGAACACCACGGGACTTCGCCCCATGTAGCTGACTTTACATAAGTGGGGAGCGCGCTTATAGCATGGTGCGCGATAAATTTGCACAGGCTTTAAAAAGTTGTACAAGTATTTTGTTCTTTAAAGACTGTTATGTGTGGTAGCGCACGGACTAGCCGTTGATGTTGCGGTTAAGCTACTTATGAGATTTTTTAACAACACTGGTTATCGTAACAAGTGTTTTATGTAGAGATGACCTTAGCATGATCTTCGTTGAAGATAGTGCAAATTCGGCATGTAACAATAAGATCAATTCAAAGAAACACCCCCCATTAAAATTATAGAAAGGAAAATATTATGTTGAAAAAACGACTTGCCATTGTCGCATTAACCAGTGTTGGTTTCTTGCCGCTGGCGCAGGCCGCCGATCAAATCCAGGATGATCGTTGGTATGTAGCGCCTTTTGCTACATTTGTTAAAACCGGTGGAGATCGAAGAGCAAGCGACGGATGGGGCGGCGGTATGGGCCTCGGCAAGATTCTCAATAAACACTTCAACGTTGAGGTGAAGGGCTTTTATGAGGGTTTTGGCGGTGATAACGGTCCCTGGGATCTGGCTGGCGGCACGGCTGATGTGCAGTATTATTTCGCTCGCGATAAATTCTCGCCTTATGCAGTGATAGCGGCGGGCGGCATGAACACATGTGCTTCTGCTAATTGCGGCGCGGGCTTCATTGGCGAAGCCGGCGCCGGTTTTACCTACGAGCTGCATGATAATTTCTTGCTACGCAGCGATGTGCGTTATCGTTACAATAACAATCTCAATACCCATGTACAACCCGGTACAGACGAATTTCACGACATGACGGTTAATGTCGGTTTTGTTATTCCGTTTGGCGACAAGCCGAAAGCCGCAGCAAAGGCTGAGGCTCCAATCGTAGTTGCTGCCGCTCCTGCTGATTGTTCAACCCTTGATGCTGATTCTGACGGCGTTAACAATTGTCTGGATCTTTGCCCCGGAACCATCAAAGGCAGTAAGGTTGATAATAAAGGATGCCCGGTCAGACTTGTACTTAAAGGCGAACACTTCAAATATGATTCTGCGGAGTTGACCTTGAATGCGAAGGAAATTCTTGATGGCGTCGCGAAAAGCCTTATTTCCTATCCTCAGAAGAATGATATTGAAGTTCAGGGTCATACCAGCAGCGAAGGCACCAATGCCTACAATATGAAGTTGTCGCAACGGCGTGCGCAGTCGGTTGTTGATTACCTTAAAATGAAAGGTGTCGCCAATAAACTGATGGCGAAAGGCTACGGGGAGACTCAACCTATTGCCGATAACAGCACGGAAGCGGGTAGGTCGGAAAACCGTCGTGTTGAGCTGATCTGGATCGAAAATTGATAAAGATTTAAGGCCGATAAGTCGTCCTGAACTTTCTTAATGCTATAAATAATTAAACCCGCCTTCAAGGCGGGTTTTTTATGTCAATTAGCCGGGTCATGCATGTTGAAACCGGGCTATTTATTCCCCTCCACAGTGATGATTCAAAAAAACATCAACTATAGAGGTTTTATGTACGATACCGTACAGAGCGCAGCTGATATTGTTGTTAGAATCGATTTGAGTTTTCAGCGCGTTGCGCTTAATTCAAATAGAGGTTTCTTTCTCTAATGGGAGTGCACCATGTCACTTGGTACACTTTTTTAAAAAATAATTAACACTTTAAGGAATACCCATGAAAACGATAAATGCATACAAGCAACTGATTCTGGTGGATAGAATTCTTGCGATTACCTGTTTATCCGCTGTTCTAGGCTTGGTTGGTTGTCAACAAGAAGGTACCGGAGAAAAGGCAGGCAAAAAAATTGATCGTGCGGCTGAAAATGCTGAGCAAAAGATTGATCAGACGACAGAAAAAGCAGAAAAAGGACTTGAAAGCGCAAAGGAGTCGGTAATCGATAAAGCCGAAACAGCTGACGAATACATCGACGACTCGGTTATTACCGCAACGGTTAAGGCGGCAATCTTGAACGACCCCTTGCTTAACGCATCCCATATTGACGTGACCACGGTCAAAGGCGTAGTAAAGTTGAGCGGCACGGTTGATTCCAAGCAAAGCATCGACAGAGCGATGGAAGTGGTTAGCAGCCAGAAGAATGTGAAAACAGTTGAAACTGACTTGATTGTAAAAGAGAACGCAACGAGCAAATAATGATGGTTTGTTTACAATTTATAGCTGTTCTGGGTGTTATATTACTGCCTGCGTCTTTTGCACATGCTGCAACTTCGGATGACGCTTACATCGCCGGTTACGCGGCTGCTATGTTAAAGCATGATTTAAAGCTTGATATGCCGTCATTAACTGTACGGGATGGCGTAATTACTTTGCCGGTAGATAGCGTGGCAGCCGCTGACCGGAACAAAGTGGTGCAGACATTATCGGAAGTCCCCGGCGTTAACAAAGTGACAATATCGGAAGCGACTAGTCGGCAGTCTGTGGCCGTTTCTCCAAAGTTTGGCCAAGTTACCGAAAATGAAACGTCAAGAGCTGGAGCCGCCACGTATGCAACAGGATTACTACCGGCAGGTCATTTATTCAAGCCGTTAGTGGCGGATCCGCGCTGGGCTCATTTCTCGGCTGCTTACCGCAATTACCAAAGCAAGAATTTTGATGGAAGAGATATAGCTTCTGTTAGCCTGGGTGAAACGATACCCTTGTACCGCAGTTACTTCGGTCAATCCGCAGCGCAATGGGAAACAGGAATTCAAGCCGGGGTCTTTAGTGATTTCAATCTGGATGCCGCATCATCTGATCTCGTCAACACTGATTTTATTGCATCAGCCTATTCAAGCATGCGTACCGGTCAATTTTCAGCTTTTGGCCGTCTTTACCATCAAAGTTCCCATCTTGGCGACGAATTTCTGCTACGCAAAATCAACACCAAATTCGAGCGCGTTAATCTTAGCTACGAAGGCGTAGACCTGAAACTTTCTTATGAGTTTTCTCATGGCGTACGCTTATATGGCGGCGGTGGCGGTCTGTTCCATAAAGAACCTACAGCGCTTAAAGTGTGGTCGGCACAATATGGCGTTGAGTTTCGAAGCCCGTGGTTTGTGATATTTCCATCAATGTGGCCTATCGTTGCAGCTGATATCAAGCATTATGATGAAAATAACTGGAGTGCTGATGTATCAGCCAGAGCGGGTGTTGAGTTTGAGGATAAGAATAAATCTTTACAGGTATTAGGCCGGAAACTTCAGATTCTTGCGGAATACTATAACGGCTACTCACCGAGCGGGCAGTTTTATAAAGATAAAGTGGAATATCTCGGTTTGGGTGCGCATTACCACTTCTAAGCGAACAATATCATAACAAGTGTCCATCATTAAGCGGCGGACACTTGCCCTGCGCGCATCGAAGTGCGCCGGCATTTCCAATAACGAGCAACATACGGCTCGAATGCATGATGTCAATGAGCAGCGCCGGGGAGGGAGGGGAGCAGGCGATCGAATTCTTTTTTGACCACATGATAGCACTCGCAGACCCGCGCTTCTAATCCCGGCCTATCCAACACCTTGATGCGCCGGCGGTAATCAATCAATCCCGCTTGCTGTAATTTTCCGGCGGCCTGGGTTACGCCTTCGCGACGCACGCCCAGCATATTGGCGATTAATTCCTGAGTCATGGTCAACTCGTCTGAAGCGAGCCGATCGAGGCTTATCAGCAGCCAGCGGCATAGTTGCTGGTCCACGGAATGATGCCTATTGCAGACTGCCGTCTGTGCCATCTGGGTAATCAGAGCCTGAGTGTAGCGCAGCAATAAACGTAACAGTGGCCCGTTTCGGCTGCACTCCTGTTGCATCATTGGTGCGGGTAATCGATAGGCGTACCCCGCGCTCTGCACGACAGCCCGATTCGGCATGGTGCCTCCGCCCATGAAGAGGGCAACACCGATAACGCCCTCGTTGCCGACCACGGCGATTTCGGACGATGCTCCATTCTCCATGACGTAAAGCAGCGATACGATGCAGGTCGTCGGGAAATAGGCGTGACGCAACTCGTCGCCTGACTCGTAAAGGACTTTGCCGAGCGGCATCTGGACCAGTTCGAAATAGGGGAAAAGGGGTTCGTATTCGACTGTGGGCAGGGCGTCGAGAAGATGGTTTTGCCAAGGGCTATGAGGAACAGTCATAAGCAACATATTTGCAGATCAAGATAGAATGGCTCCACCAATAAGGCCCAGTGGAAAACTTAAGGAGGTAGAACTCCCTGTGCGAGTTTTATAGCACAGTGGGGGGCTGGCATTCAAATTACTATGTTCGGCGCCAAAGGTCGTGGAGTTTTTGGGTGGCTGAAAACCTAAAGTAGCCTAATCGCAGTGGGTTCGGTAGCGTACAGACAGGGGTAGCAGAGATTCTGTATATTGTATTAGTGGTCGTTAATCCTTACGGCCGGGGAGCATTTTATGAGACCATTATACTTAGCACTTATTTTTTATTGCGTTCTGTTCAGCTTCCCTGCGGCAGCAGAACAGTCTCCGATCAAGCCGCAAACCCAAGGCGAGGTTACGTTCGTCAGCGGTGGGGTGGGGACCGATGAACGGAATGCGCTGCAAGCCATGCGGGATGACTACAATTTGACTCTGCTGTTTTCGGTAAAAGGCACAGGAGAATATGTCAGCGATGTGAAGGTCCGCATCACTGATTCAAGCGGTAATCTTGTCCTTGAATCCGTGTCTGACGGTCCAATGCTATTCGCCAAGCTCAAGCCTGACCGTTATCGTTGACCGAGATGGTCAGGTAATTCATAAAGCGGCAATGGTCAGTGGCCGGAAAGGAGCTTCGTTGTCGTTCGCCTGGCCTCAGGAACAGGGAGATTAGATCGCATCTCGAAGTATGTCGGCCAGATTTCCTGGCGGTGCATCCATTGAAGGCGGTTTTAGTAAGATTGTTTCAAAGTAATCTGGCGATAATTTCTCGTTATGAACGGGGCAATTCAGAGTGTGCCTTGGATAAATGTCCGTTTGCAGTGAGCAGGTTTCCGATGATGCACTTAAGCCCTCAATTTTTTTTATGGGGGTAGGCAATTGGATCTGCGCGTTTTTTCAGATGATTGAGTCCGAGTGCCGTAGAGTGAGCTCAGGAACAGCGGATTCTTACGGTCAATGATCTGCGGATGGAGTTTTCCCAAGCGGAAATACTGAGGGGCTAATGAGCGGCGTCAATGGAGCGCTATTACCTATCAAGCTTTGCCTTACATCTCTCTTCTGTATTTATCAATGATGCATGGATAGACCGTTGATAAGGTATGGGGTAATCTTAGGGCTGGGCCGGTGATGTTCGACAATCCAATAGGATTCCAGGTATCGCCGGCAGCAGTCGAATGTGCGATACCGTACAGACCTCGTCCGATCTCGCCGTTAAGCTGATTTTTACTTACTTAAGGAGAAATTTCATGAATGTTGCAATCGAACCCTTACTGGCCCTTGTGATGGGAATATTGATTTTGCTGGTGCCGAGGTTTTTAAATTATTTCGTGGCGGTGTACTTGATCGTCGTTGGTGTCTTGGGACTAATGCATCATGGACTTACATGAAGGGGCGGCCAAGGCTATGCAAAGCATAAAAAGTATGCTTAGTTTGGCAAATTATCGGGAGGCGTCGTTTGCTTTGAGTCAGTTACTCGATTAAAAAACGTATGTACCAGCAACGCGCCGATTATGAGCAGCGTACCTGCAGCCACTTTCATGGTCAAGGGTTCATGATTGACGGCGTGGCCTAACAGCAGGGCCATTACCGGTGAAACCAGGGTAACCAGTGCGACCTTGGTAGCGCTCTGATGGATGAGTAAATAGTAATAAAGTATAAAGCCAACCGTCGTGGCTATTGCGCCCAGATAGACGATAGATGCCAGACTGATCGGTGAAATTTCAGCAGGCCAATGACCGTCGAATATTGTCCAGGTAATCAGGTAAAGCGGCATAGATAATAACAGGCCCCCTGTTACCTGGGACAAAGCCGGTATTTTTGCATCAATGCGCTTGACCCAAACCGAACTGACTGCCTGTAAAAATGTTGAGAGCAGTACGCCGATGATGCCCAATACTGCATCATGGCCCAATTGCATTGCCGAGCCGAACAGCATCCACAAACCGCCAAGGCCCAAAACATAAGCCACCAGCTTGGCGGCGGTCAGGCTACGCTCTCCTAGCCAGATTGCCGCTAATAAGGCCGTCATCAACGGCAAAAGACCGAATATCAAAGACACCCAGCCGGATGGGATAAATTGCGCCGCCCAATAGACCGACAGCATCGATGCATAAATTTGCACGGCTACGGCGAGGTAGGTTTCCAGCGCCTTACGATGCCAAGCCAGGCATTGCCGGGACAGGCCGAGCGTCAATAACAGGCATGCCAAACCAATCGCCATTCGTGCGGTCACCGCGAACAGAAATCCCGCCCCTTCGTCACTCCATTTGATAGCCAACGGTGTCGTCGACCAAAGCAAAACAACACTGATGTAGGCCAGATATATGCGCATCAACTTGAGCCGAATGGCGTAGAGCAGCGGATAAGGCAATTTTGGATGATAGGTATCCTATTTCCGAAGTGCCGATCACCCCACAATGGATAATTTACTTGATCGGCGCTAACTCGAAAATGATGAGTTCGGCCGCATCGTCGCCGACGTTTTCTACCGACATCAGCTCACCCGTTTCCCAAAAAACTTCGCCGGCAGCGTAGGTGTTGGCTTTGCCGCCCTCGACGACTTTTAATGTACCTTTGACTACATAACGCGGCCCCGGTCCTTCATGGGTGTGCCATGGTGTTTTAAATGCAGGTGGAAACGCAACCCGTATCATTTTGGCATCAATGTTTGAACTGGGAAGCTCCAGTTTTTTTTCTAATAGAACGGTTCTGTTCAAGCCTGTTTTCTGTTCGGCTGAAACAGCGTGTGTGCCGGCAAGAAATAGCACCGTAAGTGTTGCCTGAATAAATCTGGTAGTTGGTATTTTTAACATCCTTGGTCTCTCGATTTTATGTTTTAAGGGGGGTAACTTTATCAGATGTTACCCAATAGCTAAGGAATTTTCACCACGGAGACACGAGACCCGAAGAAGAATAAAAAACTTCGTGCTCTCCGTATTTTTATGCGGCTTGCGTGACATCAGTTAAAGATAAACCGGTACTTTATAAATCAGTAAGCTCCAGGATTTCCTGCCCGACGAGTACGCATTGATCCGCTGTTTGACCATAAATAAAATGCATCCGATAAGTCCCTTTGTAGATGTGCCCATATACTTCCAGGACATCGAACTTGCTTTTTCCGGCTGGATTTTTTATCGGCTTAAGCACGGTAACATGCTGATCAATTTCGGTTCTGTCATCCAAGCCAAAGTGAAAATCCAGTAGTTTTTTGGCTTGAATGACGGCATCTTTCGCACAATGATGCGCCGGTTCGCCGGATGCAAGATTCGATGCGGTAAGCAACAGAGCCAGTATGGCGTATTTAATCATTTCTTCTCCGAAAAAAGGAACTGCTAGACGATTGGATGTTTACGCGTCCCGTCTACCGGAGAAGCATAGCGCATCCGCAGACGATTAGCTTAATATCGCATAATATTCATTAAAAAGCTTGGTGCGGTCGGCCAAGCCGTTTGTTCCGCCGTTAACTTTCTTGGTGACGGATGTTATTACGGCATCCGTTGATCCGCCGTCGCAGACCGTCCATATATTATTCGAATCAAAGAAAAATCCGGCGGAAGCCAGCGGATAGCGGGTGGCTACCAAATCGGGATTGGCAACAGTGTCTTCACCTACAAATTTGCCAAAATTGGCGTAATTGGATTTACCCGTTAATTGAATATAACCGCGGCCCCTGAATGTATAGCCGTCACCGCTCGCTTCATCGCCATTGCCCATTCTGTCGGCATACACTCTTGCGCCAATTTTCTCGGGATTTCTCGCATAAGAATCACTTAACTGCCCGGGAAAATAGCTAGGAAATGTTGTCTTCAAGCCGTCGGCTGAATAGTTCAGGTTCTCATAGACGACCTTAAAGACGTTGCTTTCGTGAGCGCACTGGGCTAAAAAGTGGGCCAGTCTTAAGGAATTGGTTATGGCGGTTATAGCAGGTATCTGAGCAATGACTTCATCGGGAATATGCCCTTTAAGCTTGGTCTGGGCATCGGTGAGGCTAAAACCGGCTGACGATGGCGGAAACAGCTTTGCCCAAGTGGCATCGCCTACAATTCCGTCGGCGACCAGGCCATTTTGTGTTTGCCATGTTTTTACTTCCGTTTCGGTATTTGACCCGAAAATGCCGTCGGCGGTTAAGCCCAATCGGGTTTGGAGTTTTTTTACATCATCGCCTGTCGAACCTTTTTTTAATAGCATGATATGTCCTCTTGCTTGTCTTTATTGTCGGGGAGTAAGTCAGTTCTTGCTGTGTCGCATCCGGAATTACAGCGCACCATTGCAGACGCGGTTGGCAGCGGCGACTCTAGTGTCTCGAATGAGTTAAAAAGTATACTCTGTTAATTCTTGATTCCAATGCCTTTGTGCAGGAGGTAAAGGCTGAACAAGGTTAAGGTGACAATAAATCCGCCGGTAATGATAAAGGTCAGCTGAATATCAATATCCGTTACGCCTATCAAGCCGTAACGAAAGGCGTTGACCATATACAAAATGGGATTTCCCATTGAGATGTTTTGCCAAATGCCTGGCAGCATATCTACCGAATAGAAAACGCCTCCCAAATAACTTAACGGCGTTAACACAAAGTTCGGGATAATCGATATATCATCAAAGCTCTCCGCAAGTATCGCATTGATAAAACCGGCCAAGGCAAATACGGTGGCTGTCAGTAAGGCGGTAACCAGGGTAATGGCGATATTATTGATTTTAATATCGGCAAACAGCATGGATATTAAGGCTACAACAATGCCCACCAGCAATCCGCGGACAATACCGCCGCTGACATATCCGCTGAGAATCACCCAGTTGGGGATCGGGGCAACCAGCAATTCTTCGATATTGCGCTGGAATTTGGTCGAGTAAAACGAAGATACTACATTGGCGTAGGAATGACTGATAACCGACATTAAAATAATGCCGGGGACAATATAGTCCATGTAGCTGGCGCCGCTGATAGTGCCTATACGGTCGCCGATCAGCTTGCCGAAAATCAGGAAATACAGCGCTGTGGTGATGGCCGGCGGGAGCAGGGTTTGCGGCCAGATCCGGATAAAACGGAATATTTCCTTGATAACAATGGTTCTGAAGGCAATGGAGTAATTCATTATTTATCACCTGAAAGTTTAGCGTCCGCAGGATTCGAGTCAACTAAATCCATGAATAACTGCTCCAGCCGATTCGACTTGTTTTTCAGGCTGGTGACCTCGATGTTCTGGGCGGTTAACTGGCTGAACAGCTTGTTAAGTCCGTGCTCTTTAGGCACCGCAACGTTAAGCATCTTGTCAGTCAGGAGTTCAATCTGGCAGCCTTCGATCACCGGCGCCGCAGCAATGGGGCGGGCCAGATCCAGTATGAAATGTTCCACATGCAGCCTCGCCAGCAAGCTCGCCATATCGGAGTTTTCGATAATCCGCCCGTGATTGATGATGGCGATATTGCGGCACAGGCTTTCCGCTTCTTCCAGGTAATGCGTGGTTAAAATGATAGTCGTGCCTTGCTGGTTGACTTCCTGCATCATTTGCCACATCGAACGGCGTATTTCTATATCGACGCCTGCGGTCGGCTCGTCGAGAATCAATAGCTTGGGCGCATGCACCAGCGCACGGGCGATCATGACCCGGCGCTTCATGCCGCCTGACAAGCGCCTGGAAACGGTATCGCGCTTGTCCCATAAATCCATTTGTCTAAGGCAATATTCGGTTCGTTGCAGGGCAAGTTTGCGCGGCGTACCGTAATAGCCGGCCTGATTGAGCAAAATACTCTTGACGGTGTCGAACTGGTTGAAATTGACTTCCTGGGGAACCAGGCCGATGCAGCTTTTGGCTTTTGCCCGATCATGCCTTAAATCATGTCCGAAGATGCTGACCGAGCCGGAGCTTTCATTGACCAGCGAACTGATAATGCCTATGGCGGTTGACTTGCCGGCGCCATTCGGCCCCAGCAAGGCAAAGAAATCACCGGCCTCGACATCAAGATCGATACCTTTTAAGGCTTCAAAGCCATTATTGTAGGTTTTTTTAAGATTACGCAGGGATAATGCATTCATGCTGAAACTAACACTTAACGGAAGCCTTTAAATAAGTTAAATTACGTAAGGTGGATTACGCGCTGTATCCATTTGTATGGAGGATGGTCAAAACCATGCAATTTTATCAGATAATAACACGCTTCATAGACAAAACTGGATAACCTGTGCCGAAGAAACCTCCCGAAATCGTTGCCGCTGTAGACTTGGGTTCTAACAGCTTTCACATGATTGTTTGCAGTTTAACTAATGGCAACTTACAAACTCTCGACCGTCTTAAGGAAATGGTAAGGCTCGCATCCGGTTTGGATAGTCGGAACTACCTCGACAGCAAAACCCAGGAAAGGGCTTTAGGGTGTCTGGAACGCTTCGGTCAAAGAATCCGCAACTTTCCGCCGGAAAGCGTCCGCGTTGTCGGCACCAGCACCTTGCGCATGGCTAAAAACTCGCAACAGTTTTTGGATAAGGCTGAAAGAGCGCTGAATCATCCCATTCACATCATTTCGGGTATAGAAGAAGCCCGCTTAATCTATCAGGGTGTCGCGCACAGCTTGGGCAGCAACGCCAATTTACGTCTGGTTATGGATATAGGCGGCGGCAGTACCGAATACATTATAGGCTCGGGCGATACGCCCCGGTTAAAAGAAAGCACGCCGATGGGCTGCGTACTGGTCAGTAACGCCTTTTTTAAAGACGGCAAACTATCCAAAAATGCATTCACTCAGGCAACCTTGTTCGCCGAACAGCAGCTTGAACCGATCCAGAAACAGTTTCAGCGTAAAAATTGGGACGAAGCCATCGGCGCATCGGGCAGTTTGCGGGCTATTGATAAAGTTCTTAAGGTTAAAAACTGGAGCAATAACGGCATAACGAGAGAAGGCCTGGAACATCTGGTTGCCCATCTCAACCAGTGCAGTCATGTTAATGAGCTTGTGTTGCCGGAACTCGACCCTGAACGCCTCCCGGTATTTCCAGGCGGTGTAGCTATTGTTTACGCCACTTTCAAAAGCCTGGGCATCGAGCAAATGACCGTGTCCGATGGAGCGCTTAGGGAGGGGCTTATCCAGGATTTACTGGGCCGGCTTTATGATCATGATATTCGCTCCGCAACCGTGCAGGCTCTGGCGGATCGCTATCATATCGATAAAGAGCATGCCTCCCGCATTAAACGAACGATCAGTTATATGCTGGACCAATTGGGAGATGATTTCTGCGGGCCTAACCACGAGCACGTTGTGCAGTTTTTAAACTGGGCGGCAGACCTGCATGAGATGGGGCACGACATCGCGCACAGCCAGTACCATAAACACAGCGCTTATATTATTGAGAACGGCGACTTTGCCGGTTTTTCCAGGCAGGACCAGATTTTATTATCGGCTATTGTCAGGTCGCATCGACGTAAATTTTCGCGTTCCCTGTTCAATGAATTACCAGTCCCCTGGAATGTTGACGCCCCCAATTTGACCGTTATTTTGCGGCTGTCGGTATTGCTGCACCGCAATCGCCAGGAACATGAACTGCCTGATTTCAAAATATCCCTAATAAAATCAAAAATCCGCTTACAGTTTCCGGACCATTGGTTAGCGCAGGCGCCGCTGACCCATGCTGATTTAACTCAGGAAGCCGATTATTTAAAATCAGCAGGATTCAAACTGGAATTTGCCTAACCGTCGGCTTATGAAAACCGTATCACGAATTCTGCTCTATTGTTTTATTGTCCTGACAATTTTATGCGCGATGCTGGTTTTTTTCGGCGTTGGCGACAGGCCCGACCTTGAGGTGGGATGGTCGCCTACGCGCGAGGATCTGGTCAGGGCAAAAAAAATCCTGCATGAGGGGTCTAAAACCAAGCCCGATGAAATAGGCGTCATTGAATTAACCGAAGCCGACCTCAATCTTGCCGGTAATTATTTGTTAAACCGCTACAGCAAAAGCGCGGTCGATTTGGATTTAAAAAACAATGAATTGAGGTTTAAGGTTACTATCACTTTGCCTGAAAACAGCCTGGGCAAGTATTTGAATATCAGCTTTAGATTAGGCAATATCAAAGGCAGCGACCTTCCCGTGATCACCAAGTTTAAAGCCGGAAAACTATTGTTGCCGGCAAAATTAGCCGCCTTGGTTATCGATGCCGTTATTCAGCATTCATCGTTGAATGAATATTTCATTCTGGCAACCCGTCCCATCAAGGCGGTTAAAATTGACGACCAAAAACTCAGCATTACTTATTTTCCCAACAAGGACACATTGATCCAGGCGCGAAACTTCCTGACTCATACAGGCGACAATTCCACGCTGAACATTTATCAGCAAAAACTGGCCGAGATCGTTGCCAAACATGATCCTGCCTGGCGCTTATCGCTGGCGGACTTGTTACGCCCGCTGTTTGAATTGGCTTACCAACGCTCGACACTGGAAACCGCTATAGACGAAAACAGGGTTGCGATCGCCACGATCAACGATTATGTCAATAAACAGGAGACCAAAAAACTCCTGGCTGTACCGGAACCCATACCCACAACCGGGCAGCAATATTCCGCTTTTTTATACAAACGTACAGATTTGGCTCAACATTTTATAGGTTCGGCCGCGCTTACCGCGTCGGTAAACAAGCAAGCATCCCAAATTGCCGGTGAAGAAAAAGAATTAAGCGACGCACACGGCGGCAGCGGCTTCAGTTTTATTGATTTGGCCGCCGACAAAGCCGGTACGCGCTTTGGTGAAATGGCGACATCATCGCCGGATAATGCGCGAAAAATGCAAAAAGCCATGTCCAGGATAAAAGATTACAGCGATTTTATGCCGGACCCCAGGGATCTTCCCGAGCATATGAATGAAGACGAATTCAAGCAGCGTTTTGAATCCGTAAACAGCCCGGTTTACCAGGAAATATTAAAGCAGATTGATGCCCGTATTGAGGCGACGCCTATTTACAGTGCAGAATAGTAAGATAGGGATTCATCCTTCTTTGATAATAAAAAAGGGCGCATGAAATGCGCCCTTTTAATTTACAGGAACGACCGGATGGCCGTCCCTCGAATCAAGCTTAATTAAAAGTTGAACCCGGTGTGGCTGGTAAAACAGGCATTTTCTGTTTAGGGAACTCGCCGGTCAGGCCTTCCAAAAACGCCACAATATCGGCAACTTCTTCTTTGGTTAAATCCTTGCCCAATTGCAGTTTGGCCATCAAGGTGACCGCTTTATCCAGCGTTTTAACCGAACCGTTGTGGAAATAAGGCGCAGTCAAAGCAATGTTACGCAAAGTAGGCACTTTAAATAAATGCTCATCCGCCTGATTTTTGCTGACTTCGGCTAAACCTTTATCCTTGCTGAAATGGTATTGCGCTTCCCAATAACCGTTGGGGATCGCCGGGAACTTCTGGAACATGCCGGGGCCGTTAAACGCCGGGCCGCTATGGCAATTGGTGCAACCCAATTCCGCAACTTTTTCCATGCCGCGAACCTGCTGCGCCGACAAAGCCGATTTATCGCCGGAAACATATTTATCGTAAGGGCTGTTAGGCGTAATCAAGGTTCTTTCATAAGCTGCAATCGCTTTGGTTGCAGTGTCTTTAGAAATAGCTTCCTTACCGAAAGCCTGTTCAAACGCCTTTTGATAGCCTTCAATCGACTGCAAGCGGGCCACTACGTCATCCCAGCTTTTCATGCCCATTTCAATAGGATTGGTCACGGGACCTGCCGCCTGTGCTTCCAGGCTTGGGGCGCGCCCATCCCAAAATTGGACTGCATTAAATGCGGCGTTCCAGACTGTAGGCGCGCTACGTCCGCCTGTCTGGCCGTTAACACCCATGGAATTCGGCCGGTTATCTTCGCCGCCGAGCATGGTGTTGTGGCAGGAAGAACAGGAAACCGTACCTGTAGATGACAAGCGTGGGTCATGATAGAGCATTTGACCCAATTCAACTTTGGCAGCTGTTGTGGCATTATCGGCCGGTGCCGGCGCTTCTGTCGGCAATGTCTCCCAGGCTGAAGCCACAGAAACCGAACTTGCCAGCGCCAATGCTGTAACCAGCGAACGAATTTTAAACATACTATCCTCCAAAATATTATTTAATGTTATTAATGTGGTGGAACCTACACGCCCAGTAACCTTACTGTACACCCGGCAGGATTGTAAGATATGAAGCGGACAAGGTACAACCAAATTTCCCTGGCGCGAGTTTAACTGCTTTAAAAGCAGTTAAACAGGCAGTTATTCTTGCCGGTTATTTATCTGAAGCTTGTGGCAGCGGCATGGATGCCTGAGTGGCGGAAAAGCAGCCGCTGATCGAGGTAGATTGGCCTGCTTGCAGACAGCGATGCAGGCGGTAAAATGTCGGTTGAGCGCGCGATAGCGCTGAGTAAAAATAGTTATCTTTACCGGTCGACAGTGGATTACACTGTTTGTTGATAACGGGCAGCGCCCAAGCCGGCGCTACACACTGCAACAGGTGAACAACAATGCGTAAAACAATGATTAATCAGGCAGCTAAAAGCATTCTACCTTCCGACTTGAATTTTCTGGATCTGGAGCATCTTGCACAAGTGGAGTTTACTTCGGAGCGCCGCGAACACCCTGTAGAGTCAGCCTTGTTACTGACGGAGGATTCAGGAATGGGATGGCAGGCGGCAAGTTCCGGCGAGCAAACGATTCGTGTTGTTTTTGATCAACCCCGCACTATCGAGCATATTTTTCTGGTGATCGACGAGCAGCATCAGTCGCGCACCCAGGAGTTTGTCCTGTGTTGGTTGATGGATAAAGAGAATGCTTACCGGGAGATTTTGCGCCAGCAATATCACTTCAGCCCCCCGCACACCACGAGTGAAGTCGAGCATTATGAGGTCAGCCTTGAACAATTAAAGGTGCTGGAATTAAAAATAGTTCCTGACATCAATGGGGGCGAAGCCTGCGCCAAACTTAAACATTTGCGTCTTGCATAAATGCCGCTTCTAATAGGCAAGACTGCACGGCGAGTGCGATAGCTAAACTAATAACTGATGTTACGCAGTTAGTCGAGTTTAGGGCGCTTGAACATTAAGGAGTCGCTAGCGCGACACTTGATTGAATCGGGTTGTCGCACCCGAAGGCGAGTTACGTAACATCAGATCAGATTCTAATAAAATTGATGACTATCGTCAGTTTTGTTTTTGCCGC
>JALNYY010000156.1 GCA_023229605.1 Methylobacter sp. | reverse complement strand
AAGACACTCTGGAAAAACTCCCCACTTGGCCCAACAGCCGCATCGACGAACTGTTGCCTTTTGCCTCAGCCGATTAAATCATAGCGGCGACGGCCTGACGATGCGGAACGGTTGAGCGCTTACAATCTGTCTTTAGAAGTGTCCTGTTTAATTAACCATTTCAGTGGTACGAGGGACAAAGTTTCAGGATGGGATAGCGGTTTTAGACGAAGCGAATGATAGTGAATATAAACAGCAGAATATCGCCACCTAATTCAGGTTGCCCGTAATATCTCAGTCTGAAGCCGCCTCACTCCAGTCCGAATCACCTACTCTTCCAACTCGATTAGATAATGCTGCACATTTAAAACATAAATTAACTGCAAAAATGCATCTTCATTCAAACTAATTCCCTTTTCATGGACAACTGTAAAAAGCTTTCTCAAACTGTTCTTTCCGTCCACATACTTAAAAAGCATATCCAGCAACATAGCAAAATTAGGAGGGATGGAAAAATAATGTCCCTCCACACTAATTTCTATAAGTTCATTGCTACAGCCCTGTTCGAATGATTTCTTCCGGGCAAAGGTCAACTCTCGACCTTTAACAACTCTAGGAGTCTCAGCCCAAACACTATCGTTTGACTTAAAAAACCGCTGAATTGGTTTGTCATAACCTGATAAATTTCTATCGTTTTCATTTTTTCTTAAAGTAAAAAAATGCACCAATTGCTCATTATTATCAGCCTCGGCGTAAATTTTCTCCAAATTGAGCAAGGCAAAACGTTCGTTCTCCATGCTAAGCACATCAAATCCCATTTTTTCAAAAAAAACCGGCAACTCATTTAATTTGCGACGACCCAGTTCAACCGGATCGCCCGGCATTCTGCAAGGATTGGAAAAATTAATCCATAAACCGCCCGGCTTCAACACCCGATAAATTTCCTCTGTCAAGCGTTTTGGATTACTAACAAAATCCAACATAAATTGGGTAATGACGACAGATAAAGAGCCGCTTACGAACGGCATATTCATCACATCCGAGACAACATAACGAATATCGTTTGCCGTCGATTCCGGCGGCGTTAATTCGACCTTATGCCAATCGGCTCTCTTTAAATGGAAGGCTAACGGCTCCCCTTGAATAAAGTTCTTGGCGGTTATAAAAGTCGGTAAAGATAAGTCCACACCATAAGACACTTGGAAATCATCGGCAACGCTATATAGCAAACCGCAAGCGCCGGCTCCTAACACGGCAACTGACTCCCAATCCTTACAATGCTCGGCAACGGTTTTGCTGAACAAGCTTTTTACCTTGGCAAACTCAGGCGTTCCAAACCAGTCCTGGTAAAAATACGGCAGCATGTCATGAAATGTAAAACCCGACTTTATCGAGCTCCAGGCTAATGTATTATCTTTACGAGGCCGGTCTGCCAGAAAGCTAGAAATGGATTTACAAGTGCGGTCCAAAACTTGTGAATTGGCCGCCATGCCTTGCTTCATCATTTCAATTCTGTTTGCAAACATATCGTCATCCGAATGCTGTTCATGTTCCTCCAGGCGATGGCTTATGTTGGCAAATGAAGACTTGATTTCTTCCATTTCCATAATAAAACATTGCAAAGAGGAAAGACTATCGGGCAAAAGAAATACACTAATCTCGTCAATGAGGGGATAACTGTTTCCGCAATGAGAACAGATTCGGATGGACGTCGATTTGTTAATCAAAGTTCCTTGACACGCAATACATTGGTACATAGTACAATCATCCTAATTAAAGCTGAAAACCTAATATATCGTCACTAAAACCCTTAGATTCAAGAAAAAAGCAAGCGCCCTAAATTCATTAACGATTCTTTATCATCAATTCCATCTATTTCTATTTCTCCATGAGAAAAAGCCTCTATCGCGTCTCTTGTTCCGTTTACCATATCGACCAATAAAGCTGCGGAAAAACGAAGGGTAGTATATGAACTATAATCGCCTTCTCTTATCACCCCTTCTGGATTAGATAAATCAATCATCCAAACTCTGTCTGTATCGCCTTTAACAATTAACTTCCATATGCCTTGCAGCGTGGGGTAGCGCCAACGGTTTTTATTAATCGCTTCCATAAAACGATTCTCAAATATATCGGATATACCATCTTGGTTTATTTCATTAAAAATAAACTTTGTGTTATCAGAATAATAATCATCCAAGCTTGCATACCCCAATTTGCTAAGCAATCTATCAATTTCTGTTATAAATTTCTCAGGGATTCCTGCCCGCGGCACTTCTCTCCCCTTTCCTACCGAGTCTTGGCGAATCTTGCTGGATAATGCCGCTCTGCCATCTCCCTCTCCTTTATCATGGCTAATATAAAATACTCGCTCTATTAAGTCTTTTTCCCACCCGGCTCCCAAAAACCGGAATAATGGTGGCAGAGTTTCTTCCGGCTGCATGACTATGGACTCATAATTCACTCGAAAGCAACGTTCCTTATGCACTGCCTCAAACTCCAGCAGTCTATCGGTTTTTTCCAGCCAGTTTTCCACCATAGCCGCAATAATACTTTCCGGGTTTCTATGTATATAAGGTATATGTTCAGGAAGAAAACGGAATTTACTCAGGTTAATACTGGAATGAACCACGTCCATGCAATTCCGATATAGGCAAATATACTTGGCATCAGGAAAATGAGTATCTAATAGAGACAAATATTCCAAATTCATCGGCGTCTTTTCACACCAAATTTGTTTATTTTTTGCCTCTATATAACGACCCATTATGTTACAAACCATCTTTCTTGTTTCGCTTATTGCAAACTGTTTTTTACCGTCTTCATCCAGTTCAGTCTGAAGTTGTGTAATAGTAGCCATTAAGGTGCGATTTAAACCCTCACATAAACTTCCAAGGTATAAATGACTGGGGCATGCTACTTTTGAATGAGTATCGACAATATATCGAAGCATAGTAGAACCCGATCTCTCACAGGAGAGAATAAACACAGGCGTATAGGGAGCACTATTCATAATTTTTCCATAGGTATAATTTGACAGCCTTACGCCTGTTAATCAAAAACAAAAATCTCAGCGTAAATAGCATGCAATTAGTTATTTTATATCTATCTACAATCGCCTACTTCGTACTTATTCCACTTTTTTCTAACCGCCCTATTCTTCTGTAACCATCGTATAACCCCAGTTACATAAAGTATTAATGGCGTCAACCCTAAGATTAGAATAATCACTTGTCCCGCAAAACCGAAAGCCTCGCCAGTGTGTAACGGATAAAGCCATTCCTCAACGATCTCGCCAGCAGTGCGCGTACTGCGTTCACGAACATGAAGAATATTTCCACTGTATTGATCGATCCAAAGACGACGATAAGCATGTTTTTGATTAACTTCATCATTTGCCCGCTTACTTATAAAATAAACATCTTGCTCGTTCTGTGGAAAAACGATACGTCGATATTCTCCATCGGGAAAACGTGCATCGGTAACACGTTTAACCTCTGTGAGACTTAGCGGTGTTTTATCGCCCACGGGAATGACACTTTGGTATCTGGGCCAAGGCTGGGGCACCGGAGAAAAAATACCGATCAATCCCCGACCGTATTCAGGGAAGATCATATACACGCCGGACGCAATCAAAAACAACAGAATAATGGCGCTATAAAAACCGAATGTTTTATGCACGTCGAAGTTGAGCCGTTCCGAACTGGCATTACGTTTAATCGACAATGCCTTTGCGAACTTGCCTGAATGAGGCCACCACAATATCAACCCTGTTAATACCGAAAACAACAATGCCAGACCGATAAAACCTACAGCATTCATTCCTGTCTTCCCCAAAGCCATGCTGTAGTGCAGACGTAGTATGAAGTCCATAAAGGGGTCGCGCCAAGGGCGTTCAAAATCGATTAAAAGCCGCTGCCCGGTAACTTCAGCCGTATAAGGATTAATAAATATTTGATGTCTGTCGGAATAATCCGCCTTCGGTGAAGGTAGTTTAAACCACAAATCAAAAGTCTGCTTCGTATGCATGGGGAAGCCTAAATCAAGAATCTTGCCGTTGTTCGGCAACGCCTTCATACCCGATTTGACAATTTCATCCAGAGGCAAAAACTCTTTATTGCCGTCAGGAGCAGGAGCAATCATCAACTTAGGGTTTAACCATGCATCTATGACATCTTCAAAAGCCAGCAAGCTACCGGTAAGCCCTATCAATACAAATACTGCTCCGGCAAACAGCCCAAGATACAAATGCACTTTGAGCCAGAGTTTACGGCGGGATTTAAGCGTAATATCCATAGTAATAATTCAATCAAGACCAGCTACTCTGTCGAGTAGCGAATAGAACTCAAAGGTTGGGTTACCAGATAGCAGGCAATCCAACCTATACAACTAAAACTCCACCTTAACCGAACCCATGAACATCCGTGGTGCGCCAACTCCAATCATTTGACCTACATTGGTTCCTGTGTAATAAGCTTTATCGAGCAGATTATTGGCGTTAAGCTGAAAAGTCACCTTTGACCCGGCAACTTTCAAACCATAACTTGCTAACAGGTTGAGCGTTGCATAACCGGGTAATTGGAAGGTGTTCTCATTAGTGCCTTGGCTTTGCCCAGACGCAACCACACCACCGCCTACCTTTAATCCGCGCAAACCGGCATTGTGGAATTCATAGGTATTCCACAAGCTGCCGAAATTACGGGGGGCATTAAACATTCGATTACCGGTATTGCCAAGTCCGCCGTTAGCGCTAGAATCTTTGGTAATGTTGGCATAAGGCATATGTGTATACGCGCCGATGATTTTCCAGCCCGGTAAAATTTCGCCGGTCGTTTCAAATTCGTAGCCTCGGCTTTCCTGTTCGCCTATGGCTATTTGACGGTTGGGAATTATAGGATCAGGAACCGACATATTTTTCCGGGTTAAATCGAAATAAGCAAAGGTCGATGACAAGCGCCCATCGAAGAACTCGGTTTTAGCGCCCAACTCCCATTCCTCTGCCGTCTGTGGCGGCAATGCCGGTTGATTGGCGTTACTGTTAAAGAGACTGTTGGAGGGTCCAAAGTTTTCACTATAATTGCCGTACATGGATAACCATTCCATTGGTTTCCACAGTAAGCCGCCGCGCGGACTGACGTGATCATTTTCGGTTGTGATTATGCCTGCCGTAAGGTTACGGCCTACGGCATTGTCATAGCGCACACCTACATTGCCGTAGATATTGAAAGGAAACTTGATCTGATCCTGGAAATACAAACCATACCAATCCTGATTCCTGTCCGGATTGGCTATGAAAGCCGAAGCCCCAGGGTTTACCGTGGTTTGATACGTTGGATTAAAGACATTAAAATTAGCGCCGATAGGAAACGCATTACAGCAAGCTTGAGAACCTTGATTATCGATCACAAAATAGTCAAAGCCCCATAACATGGTGTGTTTCAGCATCGCGGTATCAAACTTACCGGTTAAATTGAGGGTCGTGTAATAATTTTGTTGTTGCGTCGTGCTATTGTTGAACCCCCGGCCACGGCCATTCACCAGATTACCCGCCGCAGTTGCAGGCGTAAAAAAGAACGTAAAATCCGTAACTTTATCCAAATACTCTACACCAAAGCGATGGCTGAGCTTCCAGTCTTCATTGAATCTATGCGACCAATCCATGCCCACATAGGTTCTGTCACCCACGTTTTTGTTGTTCAGAGGATCGCCTATTTGCCGGTTAATAGGCACAGGCGCGGGGCGATTACCAATCGGCGGAATACCCGAGTCAGACGTATCATCAAAATGCTGATACTCGATATCCAGGTTGGCCTGGGTTCGATCGGTAATATTCCAGGTGAGACTCGGGGCGAAGAAAACGCTATCCGTTTTTACAAAATCACGGAACGAATCTGCATTTTCATAAGATAAGTTGACACGGTAGAGCAGCTTGTCATCGGACGTGATTTTCCCGGTTGAATCTGCGGTAGTTCGATAGAATCCGTAAGAACCGAACTGTTGCTCTAAGGAATGATAAGGGGTTGCTTGCGGTCTTTTAGTAACCAGATTAATAACGCCACCGGGTTCGTTACGTCCAAACAAAACAGAGCCGGGGCCTTTTAGTACTTCAATGCGCTCCAGATTGGCGGTTTGGCGTTTAGTCGTGCCGCCGCCCAATGCAGAAGGCAGAAGAAAACCGTCCCGATACAAATTAGTATTCTGAAAACCACGCATCTGAAAAGTATCGCTAAGTCCTCCATTAGTATAGCCGGACTGCACGCCGGCTACGTTTTTTATGGCATCCTCAACTCTTATGACCTGTTGATCTTTTAATACCTGTTGCGGCACGACCGACACCGAATAAGGTGTTTCCATGATCGGTGTATCGGTTTTGGTGGCGGTGGAAGCATTGGTGACTTTGTAAGCCGTTGGATCATCATCTACCTTGTTTTTTCCGACCACAGTCATCGCTTTTAACGTGGTAGTACTCGACTGCGGCTCCGCAACGGCTACCTTATCCAAGGTCACGCTATTCTCCCCAGTCAGCCGGTAATCCAAGCCGGTTCCCCGCAACAGCTCATTCAGGCCTTCCTGAACCCCATAATTACCCTTAAGCGGCTTGGATTTTGCGTTTACTACCATAGAGGCCGGATAGCTTAATTCCATGCCGGTTTTCTCCGCGAAACTATTCAATGCGGAAGCCAAATCACTGGAAGGCATGTCGAATTGAATTTTTTGGGCCTTGTCTTCTGCCGATAACGCCGGTACTGCATGACAAAACGTTAAAATAAATACCCCTTTTATGAAGCATGCCCTGATTTTTCTTCTTGGCTTAATCGCAATTTCATCGGGAAAAAAATTCTTCTTTTTATTAACCATTCTAAAGTTTTCCTTAGTTAGTTTCTTGCTCGCGGTCAGTTCTTCAAAAACCGAACTACTACTTGCAGATATTGTTGTCAGTACCGTCAATGCATTTACAAAAAGTAGACGAGCACACTTAAAATCCACCCCACCCGCAAAAATCATTTTGTTTAAAATAACTTCTCGCTGTAATGCTCCGGCTCCAGAACAAACCCGCTCCGCTTAAAATAGGCCTGATACCGCATCAATAACTCACCCTCCAACAAGACGCACTCGACACCTATTTTCGACAAGGCACTTTGCGTTTCGCTGCAATCGTAGCGAATGGCATTTTCTTCCAATAATTCCGTCTCATCATCCTGGCTTTGATCCGAAAACATCGATAGCAAAGGCAATAAGGCAAAGTCTTTGCGATTGTCCTCAGCAGCCTCAAGTACCTTTTTCACCCAGTCTCGATAAGGAATACGATCCAGGCAATAACCCGACCGGCTAAACCCGTCGATCAATTCATCGGAATAAGGCGGAGCAGGATGATTTAAATGGAAACAGGCCCCGATAGAATCCGGCCGCAACGATAACGCGACAATAGACCGGCCTATGTAATCGACGGGCGCCATATCCATACGGACACGTTCAGCAGGCGCGTAACCCATTTGTATGCAAGCTTTGATCAATCGGCAAAGAAAGTCTTCGGTATTCCATATGCCGCTACGGCTGTCGCCGGAAACGGTAGCCGGTCGATAAACAGTCACCTGAAAACCCCTGTCCCTGGCCAAACTGACCAGTTTTTCCGCTACCCATTTGCTCTGTGCATAGCCGTTGGCCAAATTTGCGCCGGGTTTCGGCTCATCATTTTCCTGATAGCCTTGCGGATTGGCGGAAGCTTCGCTAAACACCGACAAGGTTGAAACATAATGAACCGCTTTGGGTTTGCGATAACAGGCGAGGCGTAATACTGCTTCGGTACCCAAAACATTGGCAGCTTTTAACGCCTTATAAGGCTGAATAAAGTTGACCTGCGCCCCGTTGTGGTAAATGACTTCAACCTGCCCCGCAATCTCCTCGTAGCACATTTCGGACAGCCCAAGCCGGGGGGCCGACAAATCGCCGCACACCGCAACAACCCGGCTCCAATCGATACCGTCTTGCAGCCCATAACAGCCGGTTTGGAGTTGCAGTCGGGTCATGGCTTGTTGTTCATCGGCAGCCCTGATCAAACAATAGATTTTGGCCTGCGTTTGCTCCAGCAATTCGGCCACCAAAAACACCCCCAGAAAACCGGTCGCACCGGTCAGGAACACCGCACCTGCTGCCGCTACGTTGATAGGTGCAGACGGCAAAGGAATAATCGCAGGATCGAGTGCAGCTTCGACTTCGAGATCGACCAAGGCTTCCCCGCTTTCACCGGTATCGATTAACCGCGCTTGCGCTGCAACAGTCGGCATCTCGAAAAAACTCTTGAGCGGCAATTGGATGTTGAATTGTTTTTGCACGGCAACCGGCAACTGGGTCGCCAGCAACGAGTGTCCGCCTAATCCGAAAAAATCGTCATGCCTGCCGACACGCTCGATACCGAGTATCTCGCCCCAAATCGCCGCCAACGCTTTTTCCGTTTCCGTCACAGGCGCCACGTAGCGGTTTCTTTCCGTCACAGTAATATCTGGTTCAGGCAACGCCTTGCGGTCGATTTTGCCGTTAGCCGTCAACGGCATCCGTTGAAGAAACACAACAACGCCCGGCAGCATATAGTCCGGCAATGAGGCTATAAGATTTTCTCTTAACATGTCCGCCGTAAGCTGATCACCGCCGACAACATAAGCGACCAACTGCTTGTTTCCGGGCTGATTTTCTCTAACCAGAACGACAGCCTCATTCACACTGGACTGTTCCATCAGCCTTGCCTCGATTTCCCCTAACTCAATCCTGAAGCCGCGGATTTTCACCTGATCGTCGATACGGCCTAAAAATTCGATGTTCCCGTCCGGTCGGTAACGCGCCAGGTCGCCGGTTCTGTAAAGCCTGCCGCCGTCCGTCTGGAACGGATCGGGGATGAATTTTTCCGCCGTCAATTCGGGGCGCTGCCAATAGCCGCGCACCACGCCTTCCCCGCCGATATGGAGTTCGCCCGGCACGCCGGCCGGAACCGGGTTGCCGCTGCAATCCAGGATATAAAGCCGGACATTGCTGATCGGCATCCCTATCGATACCGGCCTGTCCAGGTCGTCCTGACTTGCCAGGTAAACGCTGCTCCATACCGAGCCTTCGGTCGGGCCGTATTCGTTGTATAGCGGTACATGCGGCAACGCCGCGTAGTGTTGCTTGACAACCTCGATTGAGCATGTTTCTCCGGCAACGATAGCCGTTTTCAAAGTTTGCAGCTTGGTTCCCGCTTGCTTAAGCAGCAAGACATAAAAGGATGGCAACGCCAGCAGATGCGATACCCGCCTGCTTGCAATCAGATCAGCCAAAGCCGCCGGATCTTTGGCGTCGTCGTCCGTTGGCAAGCACAGACAACCGCCCTGCCCCAGCGTCCAGAACAGTCCGGCTACGGAACTGTCGAAGGCGAACGAGGACAGCAGAAGATAGGCGCTTACCGGTTCCCGATAGTTTGCAACCCTCGCAGTTGTCGAATGCACGGCATTGCGGTGCGAGATCGTCACGCCTATGGGGAGCC
>JALNYY010000155.1 GCA_023229605.1 Methylobacter sp. | reverse complement strand
TTTGATTGCGCAATTTGGAAATGTCGATGGCTTTTTCACCCTCAATTCCCATCAAAGTCGGTAATTCGTAACGCTTGTTATCCAGCGTCAACACGGCCGGAGGTAACTGTTTTAATTTATCGGTCATTTGAATCAATCTCCAAAGCTGCGTAGTACTCACAGCGCACTACGCGGCTGAATAATTACCTGTTGTTTTAGAAAAAACCTGCACACTCCGGCATTATCTGTTCCGGTGCCGCAAATCCATTGTAAACGGATATTCGTGGCTTAGCTCCTCATTAGGCGGGGCCATGGGTCTTGGCGAAGCTTCATTAACGCTAAATTGTGCTGTCGTCTGCGCCTCGGAACTTGCAACAGCGGGCACGATCACCGGCGGCCGCTCGATAACGCCGGGCGTGTGGCCGAAATCCCAAAAGCGGGTGACGCGCCGGCCCTCGGCTTCATAACTGTTCACCGGAAACGCATCATAACTTCTGCCGCCGGGATGGGCGACATGATAAGTGCAGCCGCCGACCGAATGCCCGTTCCAGGTATCGATCACATCGATCACCAACGGCACATGCGGGCTGATCGTCGGATGCAGCGCGGAAGGCGGTTGCCAGGCGCGGTAACGCACACCGGCAACATATTCGCCTTTGCGGCCGGTGTTGCGTAATGGTAACCGTCTGCCGTTGCAGGTCAACACATAACGCCCTTCGGTAAAACCGGTCACTTTAACCTGCACCCGCTCCACCGATGAATCCACATAGCGGGCGGTGCCGGTGCTGCCGACTTCTTCACCCAGCACATGCCACGGCTCAATCGCAAAACGCATTTCCAGGTCTATGCCGTCTATCAGGGTGTTGCCGTAACGCGGAAAGCGGAATTCGAAAAACGGTTCCAGCCATTCCAGTTCAAACCCGTATCCGGCCCGTTGCAGATCCTTGGCGACCTGCTTCATATCCTCCCGGACATAATGCGGCAGCATAAAACGGTCATGCAATTCGGTGCCCCAACGGATTAAATCGTGTTTGTAAGGTTCGCGCCAAAACCAGGCGATCAGTGAGCGCAATAGTAAGGTTTGCACCAACGACATCCGGGCATGCGGCGGCATTTCAAAGGCGCGCAATTCCAAAATACCCAAGCGTCCGGTCGAACTGTCCGGCGAATACAGTTTATCGATGCAGAACTCGGAACGGTGCGTGTTGCCGGTGATGTCGGTCAGCAAATGCCGCAACAAGCGGTCCACCAGCCAAGGCGACGGGGTTTCGCCTTCCGGCATTTGCTGGAAGGCGATTTCCAGTTCATAAAGCTTTTCATCCCTGCCTTCGTCAACACGCGGCGCTTGGCTGGTCGGGCCGATAAACATGCCGGAAAACAAGTACGACAATCCGGGATGATGCTGCCAGTAGGTCACCAGGCTGCGCAACAAGTCGGGACGGCGCAGCAACGGGCTGTCGGTGGGCGTCTCGGCGCCCATGGTAATATGGTTGCCGCCGCCGGTTCCGGTATGGCGGCCATCGAGCATGAATTTTTCGGTGCCCAGCCTGACTTGGTGCGCGTGCTCATAAAGCACAGTGGTTTTGTCCACCAATTCTTGCCAAGTTTTCGACGGATGAATATTGACCTCAATCACTCCGGGATCGGGAGTCACCATCAAGCGCTCTATCCGGTAATCCCGCGGCGGCTCATAACCTTCCAGCACCACGAGAAGCGACAGGTTTTCCGCCGTGGCTTCAACAGCGGCGATCAGTTCCAGGTAATGTTCCAGCGAGGTCAGCGGCGGCAAAAAAATATGCACCCGTCCCTCGCGGGCTTCAACGCACACTGCGGTATGCGGCACCTCCACCTCGACGGTTTGATCGTCGCCTGCGTCCTGCTCGGTCAACTCAGGATGGTTTTTGAGTTTTTTCTCGATATGGCTGTACCGGCGCATGACTTCACCGTAATAATCGCCGAGTTCGGGCAACTCTTCAAACAGGCTCCGCTGTTCCAGGTTGTCGCGTTTGTCCGGGGCAACCCAGGGCAAGCCTGCTAACGGCAAGCGCATACCCATCGGCGAATTGCCGGGAATCAGGAACATCTGTCCGCGGCGGAATGCCCACGGGCCGCTTTGCCATTTTTGATCGGTCCAGTCCCACTTAACGGGTAAGGCGAATCCTGCGGGTTTGCCTAAATCGGCATCCAGAAGCTGCGCCAAGGTTTTGCGTTCAATCGGATCTTTCAGGTTGCTTTTTAACGGATCGATATTGTCCGGCAGCGACCCTTCCTGCCAGAGATAATAAAAGCTGTCTTCAAAAGCCGTCTTGATATAGCGCGGGTGCAGTCCCAGGCGCAAGGCCAACTGCTTGATGAACGATTCGGCCTGTTCGTCGGTATGGCCGTAATTCCGGGTAATATCGGCCAGCAATGCGGGATTGCGCCAAACCGGTACGCCGTCTTTGCGCCAGAAAATGCCGTATTGCCAACGCGGCAACGCTTCGCCGGGATACCATTTGCCCTGTCCGTAATGCAGCATCGCGCCTTTTGCAAACTGATCGCGCAAGCGTTTGGTCAGCGCATGCGCCCGCTCGCGTTTGTGCGGGCCGTCGGCATCGACATTCCATTCCGCGCCTTCCATATCGTCCACGGAAACAAAGGTCGGTTCGCCGCCCATCGTCAGGCGCACATCGTCGTCCAGCAGTTGCCGGTCGACCAGCCGGCCCAGCGCGTCGATGCGCTGCCACTGTTCATCGGCATAAGGCTTGGTCACGCGCGGGTCTTCATGCAGACGCAGCACCGTGTTGCTGAATTCAAATTCCACTTTGCACTTGTCGGTGCCGCCGGTGACCGGGGCTGCGCTGGCCGGGTCGGGCGTACAAGCCAGCGGGATATGCCCTTCGCCGGCCAGCAAGCCGGAAGTCGGGTCAAGACCGATCCATCCGGCCCCAGGGATATAAACTTCAGTCCAGGCATGCAGGTCGGTGAAATCCTGCTCCGGCCCGGAAGGCCCGTCCAGCGATTTGACATCGGCGGTCAGCTGTACCAGATAACCGGATACAAACCGCGCCGCCAATCCCAGATGGCGAAGTATTTGCACCAGCAACCAGGCCGAATCACGGCAGGAACCGCTGAGCTTGGTCAAGGTATCTTCGCAGCTTTGGATACCGACTTCCATGCGGATGTTGTAGCTGACTGTCTGGAAAACCTTGCGGTTTATATCAACCAGAAAGTCGTTGATGTTGCGTTTGGCCAGGTCAAAATCGGCCAGCCATTGTTTGAGCAATGGGCCTTGCTCGGTGATTTCCAGATAGGGCTGTAATTCTTTCAGCAACAGCTGATCGTATTTGAACGGATACTGTTCCGCATACTCCTCAACAAAGAAATCGAAGGGGTTGATCACCGTCATATCGGCGATGACTTCCACTTCAACACTGAGTTTCCGGCATTTTTCCGGAAACACCACCCGCGCCAGGATGTTGCCGAACGGGTCCTGCTGCCAATTGATGAAATGATTTTCAGGTTCAATGCGCAGGCTATAGCCTTTAACCGGCGTCCGGCTATGTACCGCAGGGCGCAATCTGAATACATGCGGCGACAGGGATACCGGTCTATCGAAGCTGTAAACAGTTTTGTGACGGAGCGCTACTCTAATGGTCATGATTTTTCCTGTTGCCGAAGCGTTAAACATTACAAAAATTTCTTACAGCTAAATCACTGTAACTATTCAGTACGTAGAGAAATGGAACACGGATTTGACTGATTATCACTGATAAAAAAGAAAATAAAATCCGTTTAAACCCGTCTATTCCGCGTTATCCGTGTTCACATCAACGTCAGTATCCACTGAATAGTTGCTAAACCGACACGGCTTTTTGCGCTTCGGCCTGCATCCGCAGCAATTCTTCTTCGATACCCGCCGCATGAGTCAGTTCGGCGACATTATCCTTGGTAAAAAATCCCTGAAAGCCGCCAAAGCGCTGCACATACTCGATAATCAGCGAGGAATGTTCGGATGCGCTGGAAAAAATCTGTTTTAAGCCTTCGTCTTTGGAGCCTATGACATCCAGCAAAAAGCTTTTTCCCTGCTCGCGAATGGCGTCAACCACAAAATCGATATTTTCTATACCCTGCTGGTTGCCGTCTTTAACCGCCAGGGCCAGATGATGAAGTCTTGGTCCGTAATTGCGCACGAAGTTTTCTGTCGGGGACGGGAATATTTTGAAATGATTGACAAAATAAGGCGTATTGTTGGCCGTAAACACCTTGGCGGGGCTGTGCAGCTCATCGGCATAATGGATGCTTTTGGTGACATTGGTCGATGAATTCTGGTCGACTATATCGAATGAACCCCAGTAGTAATAACTGGACAACGACAACCATTCCAAAATCGCCACTTCCCTGTTTTGACTGTAAATACGGGTCGCCAGATGATCAATCGGTAAAATCAGCTCGGCTATGCCAAATGTCTTTTGCCGGTACTTCGCAATTTCGCAGGCTTGTTGGGCGTCATTGCGGATACTGCTGACACCCAGCGCATAAACACGCGGCTCCTCAGGTTCCCGTTTCAGATAGGCAACAATGTTATGGGTGTACGGCGAGGGTTTGGTGATCGCGATGTTGCCCGGCAGCTCCAGCTTACGCACTTCGTCCTGAGTGAAAAACCGGAAGCCTCTATGATGCTGCAACTTAACCACTTCGTGCAGATTGGTTACCCTTAAAATTTCTCCCATGTAGCGACTGTGCGGTTTGCTTGTGCCGATTGGGAAAACTTCGTTAAGGCTCCGGAAAATGCCCTTGGTGTCATCATTTTTCACTTCACGGATAATCAGATCAGGGGCAGTCATATCGATGCGCAATACGTGGGTCCAATGCGACTCGCTTTCCAGTGTGACCAGGTAATGGTAAGGCGACATCAGGCATAATTCACCGATGTATTCAATTGATTTTCCGGGCCCTACTGTCAGCATAATTGCGTCGATTTCATGAATCATGTCGCTTAAGCCCAAGCTATCGCGCTCTTCGAGCAATTTGCCCAAGTATTCGTTAAAGAAAGCTGAGTTTTCTTTGTCACCCTGGACAGGAAAAGATAAGGAGCGGCTGGTGGCTGGCATAATGAGTTCTCTGCAAGTTTTATTGTTTAAAAATAAAGCAAACCTCATACCAAGTGTTTAATTCGGCGGCATAAATTTGTCATAGGGTATTCAGCATCATATAAGCGATGCCCCTATAAGGGGACGCAAGTCATTTAACAATTGAAGTTGCACCAAAATGAAGCAGATGAAGCCCAAAATAGGATGATCAAAGCGGCTTTTTTTAATCGGCTTGACGGATTTACTGCGCGCATTATCCTGATTTGCGCCGCCGCATTGCTTCCGGTGCACCTGAATGGTCGGCTAAACAGTTCGTTATGCTGTAGGGCGTAAAAAGTGAAGCATGCCGGTAACGCAGTACAGGTAAGAAATGGCACAAATCATGCTAATTTTTCACTGAAGCCAACTAGCCTTATAAAATGCCATGAAATCGATCTGGGAAAACTACAAAACCGATAGCGCTTACGATGAGCTCATGTGCTCGGAGTTTCAACCGCGGCTAGTTAGTTACCGCTTGTGCCAGTATTTAAACTCGCTGAATAAGAGCGATATTGATAAGCGAAAAATGGCGGCCGAACTGGCTATTTTGGAAATGGGTATCAGTTTTACGGTCTACAGCGATGAAGGCAACATAGACCGGGCCTGGCCGTTTGACATTATCCCCCGCATCATCAGCTCTACAGAATGGCGCGCCATAGAAAAAGGCTTAAAGCAACGCTTGGCAGCCTTGAATTGCTTTATATCGGACGTTTACGATAAACAGGAATTTATCAAGGCAGGCAAGATGCCCGCAGAGATTATCAATAGTTCAAAAAACTTCCGTAAAGAATGTATCGGTATGAAACCCCGCCATAACGTTTGGGCAAATATTTGCGGCACAGATTTGGTGCGCGACAAAGACGGAGTTATGTACGTGCTGGAAGATAATTTGCGGGTGCCGTCGGGCGTATCGTATATGCTGGAAAACCGCGTCATTACCAAGCGGGTGTTCCCCGAACTGTTGCAGGACATAGACATTCTGCCTATCGACGACTATCCCAGCCGATTGCAGGATATGCTGGCGTCGCTGGCGTCTGACCACATCGACAAGCCGCAAATAGTGGTATTAACGCCCGGCATTTATAACTCCGCTTATTTTGAACACGCTTATTTGGCCCAGCAAATGGGTGCGCAACTGGTCGAAGGCGGCGATCTGGTGGTCAATGACGATGATTGCGTCTATATGCGCACCATTGAAGGACTGGAAAAAGTCGATGTCATTTACCGGCGCATCGACGATGACTTCCTGGATCCCGAAGTATTCCGCAAGGATTCCGCATTGGGCGTTCGCGGCTTAATGCGCGCATGGAAAGCCGGCAATGTATCGTTGGCTAATGCACCGGGAGCCGGTGTTGCCGATGACAAAGTAGTTTATGCCTATGTACCGGAAATGATCCGTTATTATCTGAACGAAGAACCCATCTTGCCTAATGTGCAAACTTACCTGTGCGATAACGCGGAACATCTCGAATATGTGTTGCAACATCTGCCGGAACTGGTAGTCAAGCCCGCCAATGAATCAGGCGGGTACGGCATGCTGGTAGGGCCGCACTCAACAAGCAAAGAAATAGCCGCGTTTCGGAAAATCATCCAGGAAAATCCCCGTAATTACATTGCCCAGCCCACTTTGGCTATTTCTACCGCACCCACTTTGTGCAAAGGTAAGCTCGAACCCCGGCATATCGACCTGAGACCGTTTATTTTGCAGGGCGAAAACACCTTCGTTACTGCCGGCGGCTTAACCCGTGTAGCGCTAAAAAAGGGTTCGCTGGTGGTTAATTCCTCGCAAGGCGGCGGCAGTAAAGACACCTGGATTATCAACATGGAGCGCAACTAATGTTATCCCGTTCAGCAGAACGCCTGTATTGGCTGGCACGCTATCTTGAACGCACTGAAAATATCGCCAGACTGGTCAGTGTGCATATGAACTTATTAATGGATTTGCCTAACGGCGTTGAAATGGGCTGGCAACAGCTTGTCCGGATCAATGCCTCAAACCGGCAATTCTATGAAAAATACGCAATCGCCAACGAGCGCAATGTCACCCGGTTTCTTTTAACCGATGCCGGCTATATGGGCTCTTTGTTTTCGTCTTTAAGCGCCGCCAGAGAAAACATCCGCACCTCCAGAGATTTATTGCCCGACGAAGCCTGGGAGCAGGTCAATGAAATGTATCTGTTTGTAAAAAATCATATAGATTCGGTGCATCACCGCAGCAACCGGGTTGCCTTACTCAACGAGATTCTCAAAGGTTGCCAACGCTTTACCGGATTATTGTCGGGTTATATGAGCCACAACCATCCTTATCGATTTATTCGTTTGGGCAAAAATATTGAACGCGCCGATATGACCAGCCGCATTCTGGATTTGGCTTCGTTGCTGCTGGCGGAATCGCGCAGCGATGAAATGCGCCAATATGAGACCATTTTGTGGGTGAACATATTGAAGTCGCTGAACGCCCAGTTAATGTATCGGCAACAGGTCAGGAGCAGTGTTAACGGCGATGATGTGCTCAATTTTTTATTACTGAACACGACCCTGCCGCGCTCGGTTGGTTGTTGTATTGCTGAAATCGCCGGTTGCATCAATGATCTGCCGAATAACGACGCATTACCGGAAGAGCTCGTTAAATTGGAAGCTTATGTTCAAGCCATTGATACCCGGCACACAACCCAGGAACAATTGCGGGATATTCTCGATGACCTGCAAAACAAGCTGGGGGAACTGCACGATCGGATAGTCAACAACTGGTTTATGCAAGGCATTGTTGAATAAACCGGTTTTCCGGCCTTCAAGCCGGTCGCATGGCATTGCTTGGGCGCAGGTTACCCAAACGTCATTCCAGCCATTCGATAATGTGATCTTCCAGGTCATCGATTTCAGATTCTTTCATCGCATAACTGCTGATTGAAACGCCGGCATCCTGGACGCTGCCGGGGCTTCCTGATAACAGGGGATGCCAGGATGGAAGCTCTTCTCCATCGCTCAATAACCGGTAAGCGCAGGTTGCCGGCAGCCAGGTGTATTCGGCAAAGTCGTGTTGTTTTAGGTCCAGGCATTCGGGAACTAATTGAGTGCGTTCGGCATAACGGGTGCAGCGGCAGGTATCCAGATCGATCAGGTTGCAGACGACGCTGGTAAAGTAGATGTCTCCGGTGTCTTCGTCTTCCAGTTTGTGCAGGCAGCATTTGCCGCAGTTATCGCATAACGACTCCCATTCTTCGGTGGTCATTTCGGATAGTTTCTTGGTTTTCCAAAAGCTCATGTGGTGGATCTCATTAACGGGCTGGGTTATGGTTGGGCATCAATTAAGCAGTTCCCATACCGGTTTGATATTCTCGGGTAACGGCGCAAGCCTGCCTAGTTCCACCCATTGGTTGGCCGGGCTGTGAAAGTCGGAACCGACGGAACCGGCCAGTTCAAAGCGCGTTGCGTAACGCGCAACCTGTTTTATTTCATCGCCGTTATACCGGCCTGTTACGACTTCTATGCCCAGTCCCCCGGCTTCCTTGAATGCGGCCAGCAGGCGTCTCATCCAACTGGCGGTCAGTTTGTAGCGCAAAGGATGCGCCAGTACCGCAACGCCGCCGGACCCGGTAATCCAGTTTACCGCCAGTTCCATGTCAGACCACGTTGTAGGAACAAAAGCCGCTTTGCCTGCGCCCAGATACCGGTCGAAAGCTTCCTGCTGGGTGGATACATGGAATTGCGAAAGCAGGAAGTCGGCGAAATGGCTGCGGGTGATCATGCCGTCTCCGGCGGCTTTTTTGACGGCCGCCAGCGCGCCTGGAATGCGTTTTTTCTCCAGTTTGTCAGCGATTTTTTCGGCACGTTCGGTGCGCATGATTTGCAGGTTATGGGTGGCCTCGGCAAGCGGCGGATACTCAGGATCAATGCCAAGTCCGACAATATGAAAACATTTGTTCTGCCAGCTGGTGGACAGCTCGATGCCGGGTATTAATTTAACGCCTGTCGCGGTTGCCGCAGTCTGTGCTTCGCCGAGTCCCGCGACGGTATCGTGATCGGTCAACGCCAGCGCGGTAACGCCGTGTTCATGGGCACGCTGCACTAATTCCGTGGGCGATAATGCACCGTCTGAGGCGGTAGAGTGGCAGTGTAGGTCGTAGTTTTCAGTCATAGATATTAGGTTAAAGGTGCAAGGTTAAAAGCGGCTTAAGGACGTTATTATTCTATGTGCCTTTCGCCTTGTGCCTTTAGTCTGCCTCACTGATACTCGCCATAAAGTTTCGCATAAAGGCCTTTTTGGCCGAGCAGGGTTTCATGTTGTCCATGTTCGCAGATTTGGCCTTGTTCAAAAACATAAACATGATCGGCCTGTTTAACGGCGCTCAGGCGATGGGCAATAATGATGGTGGTGCGGCCGGTTAAAAATTCCGCCATGGCTTGATGCAGTTTGTGCTCCGTCTCGCTGTCCAGCGCCGAGGTGGCTTCGTCCAGTATCACCACTTTGGGATCGGCGACGATCATTCTGGCAATGGCCATGCGTTGCCGCTGGCCGCCGGAAAG
>JALNYY010000009.1 GCA_023229605.1 Methylobacter sp. | reverse complement strand
GGCAATGGGAGTGCCGACACATATATCCTGCTGCTGGCTGTAGCGAAACAGCAGGATTTTGAATGACGCCAGCAACAGCATGAATAAGGTCGCATCATATCGGCGGCTTGTTTTATGGATTTGCGCTGCTAGCGCCGCCGGAATTTCAAAACGATGCAGGGCTCCGCAATAGCTCATGACAGCGGGCCTTGGGCGATCGGTCGGCAATTCCAGCAAGCTTGGCGCGCCACCCAGTTTGTTTCGCCAATAGTCGATTTGTTGCTGTAACACATCTCCAGTAAGCCTTTGGCGCTGCCAACAGGAAAAATCTGCGTATTGAACAGGCAACTCAGCTAACGGCGAGCGTTTCCCCCGGCTAAACGCCTGATAAAGCGCTACGAATTCACGCATCAAAATCGCCGACGACCAGCCGTCGGAAATGATGTGGTGCAATGTAACCAGCAGCATATTTTCCTGCCGCCCGGCACTGCCGGACAAGGCAATCAGCGTTATCCGAAGCAAAGGGCCGACCGCTAAAGAAAACGGTTTTGCCGCCTCCTGCCTACACAAATTCGACAGCATTGCCCGGCAGACCTGTTCAGGCAAATCCGTTAAATCGACATGAGCGATAGAAAGCGCAAATTCGGGTGAAATTGCCTGTGTCGGCACCATGTTCCCAGTAATGCTCCCGGTAACGAAAACGGTACGCAAATTTTCATGCCGTCGCACTATCTCGTTGAAACTTTGCGCCAATGCCGCTTCATTCAAATACCCAGTCAAGCTGAACGCATGCGGCATGTTATAAAACGAGCTGTCCGGTTCCAATCGATCCAGAAACCACAAGCGCTGCTGGGCATAAGACAGCGGTAGCGGTTCTATTCGCTGACCGGGCATTATCGATACGGATTCTTGCCCGGATTGAGAAAGCGCTTCGATTAACTCCGCTTTTCTGGATTTGAGCTGGAGCTTAATCTCTTCATTCAGCGCATCTTTCGGCGCCTTGCATTTTAAGTTGCCCTGTTCGACATAAAGATGCACATTCAAATCACGCAGAGTCGTCAGCAATTGGCTCAGCATCATAGTTCAATATCCTCAAGCTCGATTTCGGCGCTATTTTGCACTGCCTCCCTCTGGTCTTTAGCCCAAGCCAGCAGGTCGACTTTGGCGGCCAGCTGGGCAAGGTTCGTCGTTTCAAACAGAACCTTTAGCTGCAAATCAATCCTGAAACGGATACAAATCCGGGATACCAACTGAGTCGCTAACAGGGAATGCCCGCCCAATTCGAAGAAGTTATCCTCGACGCCGACTTTTTCGACGCCCAGCACCTCCGCCCAGATTCCCGCCAGGATTTCCTCGGTTGCGGTACGCGGCGCGACATAGTGTTTAGTCGACATCCAGCCGATGTCCGGTTGCGGCAAGCGCTTACGGTCAAGCTTGCCGTTGGGCATCAGCGGAAAGGCCGACAGACAAACAAAAGCACTGGGTATCATGTAATCGGCCAAAACGATAGCAAGTTGGTTGCGTAATTCAGCCGCCGACAGTTCGATGTTATCCTGAGCCAGCAAATAAGCTACCAGCCGTTTTTCGTTCGGGTTATCTTCACGCGCAATAACGACAGCTTCGCGCACACCTTGACAGATCGCGAGTTGGGCTTCTATTTCACCCAATTCAATACGAAACCCACGAATTTTGACTTGGGAGTCATTACGCCCTAAATACTCAATATTACCGTTCGCTAACCAGCGCCCTAAATCGCCCGTCCTATAAAGTCGGGCATTATCCTTAGCGTTGATATTGAACGGATCGTAAATGAACCGTTCTGCGCTAAGCTCGGGGCGATTGAGATAACCTCGTGCGACACCCGCTCCGCCGATATATATTTCGCCGGACACACCCAGCGGCACGGGTTGCAATTGAGCATCGAGAATATAAATTTGCGTGTTAGCGATAGGGCGGCCGATGTGGGATGGAAATGCCTGAGCTTTGGCTATCGTCACCCACGTGGAATAAGTTGTCGTTTCTGTCGGACCATAAAGGTTAGAAATGGTCTGCACCTGGGTCGAGGCAAAAATGCTTTCAACCAATGCCTGCTTTAAGGGTTCGCCTGCCAAATTGACTGATTGCACAGAGTGCGGGACTTGTCTTGTGCCGATTAGCGCATTCATCACCGATGGAACAGTATTGATATGCGTAATGCAGTCCAATGAATCGTTCAGTGCCAATAGATCTTCGACCAGATGAACCGTCGATCCGGAACTGAGCGGAACAAAAAGCTCATAAACGGCTAAATCGAAATTGATTGAGGTCGAAAATAAAGTATGCGCCAGCTGTTTAGATGGGAAGTTGGCTTTTGCCCAGCTAATAAAGTTCACGGTATTCGAATGCTCTATCATGACGCCTTTAGGCTGCCCGGTTGAGCCTGATGTATAAATAATATAGGCTAAATGTCGGGCGGTGAGTCCAAGGGCTATGGGGTCAATATTGCCTGTTGACTGTTGGGCAATAGCCGAATTACCGGCATCACCCTCCATATCCAGCACTACCTTAGTCATGTTTTCAGTGGGGAATCGGTCTTGTAATGCTACCTGAGTAACCAGCGCTACCGGTGCGCAATCCCCGACCATATAAGCCAAACGCTCAACCGGATAATTCGGGTCTAGCGGAACGTATGCCCCGCCCGCTTTAAGTATGCCCAGTAGCCCAACTATCATGTCTAAACTTCGCTCCATACAAATAGCCACTCGACTATCTGGACGAATACCGAGCGCCAGCAAATGATGGGCAACTTGGTTAGCAGATCGATTGAGATCATCGTAACTGAGGCTTTGATTTTCAAACACCACTGCGATCGCATCCGGCGTTCTTGCCGCCTGTTCTTCAAATAACTGATATATCAAACGGTCGCAAGGATAAGTCTTCCCCGTGTCATTGAAGCCTAATAATAATTGTTGCCGCTCTTCTGTCGGCAGAATACTCAGGGCTTCGACCGGTTGCATGGGCTCTGTTATCAGCGCATCAACCAACCCTGCTATCGCGGTCTCAAGATAAGCGGCAATGCGGACAGGATCAATACCTTCGACACATTGCGCCGTCAGGCTGAACCCCTTGCCCAAATCATTCACCGAAAGCGTGATCGGGTAGTTAGTCCTTTCTTCACTGCCGAGAATACGCATCCCCTCCCAATCAGACAAGGCGACAGAATCATCGCTATGCCGGTAGTTAAGCAATGTAGTAAACAACGGCATTCCCGTAGGCACTGCGCTACACCGCTGGGCAAGCGCGAGCGAGGCTTGCTCATGGTTAAGTATTTCGGTCAGGTTCCGGTAAGCATCGCCGACGGCTTGACGAACATCGGCGTTAGCCAAGGGGATGCGGATCGGCAAAGTGTTGATGAACATCCCCAAGGCCTGATCCGCCCCGGCCGAACCTTGAAGCCTGCCCAGCAACACGGTGCCGAAAACCACATCCTGGCGGCCTGTACACCGAGCTAAAACCAGCGCCCAGGCGACATGAAACAGCACTGCGGCAGTAACTCCCTGTTGCCTCGCGCTATCACGGATACGTTGCGCCAGCTCATCGTTCAGCGACAAAGTCTCCTCGGTCACCTGCCCGCCGGTCCCTTGAATATTGACTATGCCGAACGGCGCGGTAGGTTCATCGACATCGCCTAGCTGCCTTCGAAAATAGGCTTCATGTTCGGCTGGAGAAACGGCGAGCGCCTGGGCAATAAAATTACGGTAAGGCACAGGCGGCGGCAGACGGTCGCCCTGCCCTTGAAGCAACATCCTAATCTCGGCCAGGGTCAGCGCCAACGTGACATGGTCGCAGACCAAATGATGGTTGAGCAGCGCCAGCAGCCATTGATCCGAATGCGGATCGGCGGCGATACAGGCTTTAAATAACGGCGCTTGTTGCAGGTCCAAGCGCACAATGCGCGGATCGGTTTTAGCATAGAGTTGCTGTAACGCATCGACTTCCGGTCTCAGGGCGATTTCTTCAATCGGCAGTTTCGCCGCCCGATGCACCACTTGCACCGGCTGGCTCAACCCCTCCCAGTGAACCGCACTGCGCAGGACGTCGTGACGATCAATCACGGCTTGCAACGCGTTCAGAAAAGCCTCCAAGCGTTCGCGGCCGTCAAAAACCATGACCGACCGTAACAGATAGGCATCGCCCCTGGCTTCCAGCAAGTGATGAAACAGTATGCCTTCCTGCATCGGGGTTAGCGGATAAATATCCTGAATATTGGCGACCCCTTGCGGGACGATGTCTACGATCAGATTAATCTCGTCTTGGCTAAGACTGACCAGCGGCAGCATAGCCGGGGTAATGTTGATCGGAGCCGCCGTATTTTCCTGCTGCACTGCATTTAATAATGCCGCTTTATGCAACTTTAACAGCGCCAATGTTTCCGAATCCATAACGCCTTTAGCTGCATGAATCACCAATTCCCCGTTATCCGAAGCAATGGCTATATTTTTCTCTTTCAGGTAAGCAAGCAACTCTTGCATATTCATAGTCGGAATTCCTCGGTCATGCTGTCAAAATCATTCGGTATCAAATTGGGCGGCACCGCAGAAGCAATCGGTCGACTGTCGGCGTTGCTTACGGCGTCCGCCATTGCGGCAAGCGTCGGCGCGGCAAAGACCATGCGCATATTGGCCGTGAACCCTTGCCGACGTAACGGTTCTATCAGCCCCACCAGCATCAGCGAATGCCCGCCTAACTCGAAGAAGTTATCGTGCCGTCCGACTTGTCCGATACCCAAAAGGTCTTGCCATATCTCGGCAATCGCTATTTCCACCGGACCTTGCGGGGCTTCGTAGGGACGGCTGGCGACCAAAGCGCCGTCGGGTTCCGGTAATGCCCGCCGGTCTAGCTTGCCGTTGGCCGACAGCGGTAATTCAGGCAGCACCACAAAAATACCGGGCAACATGTGGTCAGTCAGGCTTGTGCCGAGTTGGACTCGCAAATCCGCCACTGACAGCCCGGCTCCGTCCTGCGTCACCAGATAGGCGACCAGCCGCTTGTCACCGGGCTGGTCTTCACGGGCAAGCACTACGGCCTCTTTGATGTCCGGATGTTCCAGCAGCCGTGCCTCGATTTCGCCCAGCTCTATCCTGAATCCCCTGATTTTGACTTGATGGTCGATACGGCCCAGGTAGTCGATGTTGCCGTCCACTCGATAACGCACCAAGTCGCCGGTTTTGTACAGACGGCTGCCCTGTTGGCCGAAAGGATTGGGGATGAATTTTTCCGCTGTCAGTCCGGGGCGGTTCAGATAGCCCCGCCCCAGCCCGATGCCGCCGATATGCAGTTCGCCCGGCGTACCGACCGGCACCGGGTTGAGCTGCCGGTCCAGGATATAGAGACTTATATTGGCTATCGGACGGCCTATCGGAATCGCGGTTTCAACGCTGTCCGGCAAACAGGCCCAATAACTGACGTCCACCGAGGCTTCGGTGGGGCCGTAAAGATTGTGCAGTTCAGCCGGTAGTTTTTTCTGGAAGCGTGCGACCAAGTCGGCCGGTAAGGCTTCGCCGCTACAGATCACGCGTTTCAGCGAGGTGCAGTTTTCCACGCCCGGCGTGTCGATAAAGGCTTGTAGCATCGACGGCACAAAGTGAATCGTCGTGATTTGCTCCCGTATAATGGTATCGATCAGCGCCAGACTGTCCTTGTGTTCATCAGGTCTTGCAACGACCAATTTCGCACCCGTCATCAACGGCCAGAAAAACTCCCAGACCGAGACGTCGAAACTGTACGGGGTCTTTTGCAAGACGCAATCGCCGGCATCCAGCCGGTATTGTTGCTGCATCCATTGCAGCCGGTTGAGTATGCCCTGGTGCAAGATGCCCGCGCCTTTCGGCTCACCGGTGGAGCCGGAGGTGTAGATGCAGTAGGCGAGGTTCTCAGGCATCGGTTTTACGCCGGGATTGGTCGCTAATTCATCCGCCAGTTTCGGCCAGTCGCTATCCAGGCACAGTACTTTTGCCTCGCCAAAACCGTGTTTTTCCAGCAAACCGGCCTGGGTCAAGACAACCGGCGGGGCGACATCACGCAGCATGAATTCAAGCCGGTCTTGCGGATAGCTCGGATCCAGCGGCAGATAAGTGCCACCGGCTTTCAAAATCCCCAGCAAGCCGACCACCATTTCCACAGAACGCTCGACACAGATGCCGACCAGCACATCCGGCCCGACGCCTTTGGCTTGCAGATAATGAGCCAAGCGATTGGCCCTGGCGTTCAGTTCCGCGTAACTTAAAGTCTGTCCTTCAAAAACCACCGCAAGCGCATCCGGCGTTTTTCCCGCCTGCGCCTCGAACAGTTGATGAATGTATCGCTCCTTCGGATAGTCAACTTCGGTCGCATTCCAGTCGAGCAGAATCCGCCGTGTTTCAGTCGGCGTCAGCAGCGGCAGCTCTGAAACAGGGGCGTCAGGACTGTTGACGATACTTTCCAGCAACTGCTGCAAGTGCTTCGCCATCAGGACAACAGTCGCTTCGTCGAATAAATCGGCGCTGTAATTAAAGCCGCAGCGCAACTGGTTTTCCGACCTTGCTACATTCAAGGTCAAATCGAACTTGGCGGCGTTCATTTTTGCATCGGCGATATTGAAATGCAGTTCCGAAACGTTCAGCGCATCCATCGGCGCGTTCTGGTAAACCAGCATCGCCTGGAACAACGGCGTCCGGTTCAGTTCCCGTTCCAGTTTCAATGCTTCGACCAGGCGCTCGAACGGCAAGTCCTGGTTGTTTTGCGCATCCAGAGTGTTTTTCCTGACCCGTTCCAGCAGTTCGGTAAAGGTCGGGTTGCCGGACAAATCGGTTCTCAACACCTGGGTATTGACGAAAAAGCCTATCAGGTTTTCGATGTCCCGCCGGTTGCGATTGGCTATCGGGTAGCCGATGCAAATATCGTTTTGTCCTGAATAACGCGACAATAAGACAGCGAACGCCGCCATCATCACCGCAAATAAAGTCGTGTCGGTCTGGCGACTTAACTGGATCAGTGCGGCCGATGTTTCGCGACCCAGCTCGAACTCATGGTTTGCGCCGCGATACGAGATGACCGGCGGTCTGGGCCGGTCAGTCGGCAACTCCAGCGCTTTAGGCGCAGTCTCCAGGTGCTGCTGCCAATAAGCGATTTGCCTTTCATACAGCTCGCCTTGCAGACAGTTGCGTTGCCAAACGGCAAAATCGGCATATTGAACCAGCAACTCCGGTTCTGATGACGGATTGCCGTTTTTGAAGGTTTCGTAATAAGCCCCAACTTCGTTGATAAGCAGCCTTAACGACCATTCATCGGAAACGATATGATGCAAGGTCATTAGCAATACATAGCGTTCGCCATCCAGCTTGAGCAAGGCAGCTCTTAGCAGCGGCGTTTGTTCAAGATCGAAAACACGGTGCGCTTCCTGCTCCTCAAGGGTTTTGACGATGCCTTCCTGTTGAAGTTTGTCCAATGCCGTTAAATCGATAACGTCAACGGTTATTGCAGTTGGGGCATTGATGACTTGCCGGGCTTCGTTTTCGATGACCCGAAACGAAGTCCTTAACGCTTCGTGGCGTCGGACGACTTCGTTCAGCGCCTGCTCCAATACCGGTAGGTTCAGGTTGCCTTGTAATTGCACCACGCCGGCCATGTTATAAAACGGGTTGTCGGGCTCCATTTGCGCCAGGAACCATAGCCTTTCCTGCGCGAACGACAACGGACACGGCGAAAAATCCGACCGCTTACCGATGGACTGGTTGACGAAAACCGATCTTTCCTTGATGCGTTTCAACAGCAATGCTTGTTTTTCTTTAGACAAATCGGCGATTCTGGAGGTATGGCTGGGCATGTTTAAAAAATCCTGATTTCAAAATGGGTTTTTATCGGCTTTTATGAAATTTTGGCTACCAACTTAAGGCGGGATAGTCTGAGGTTAAGCGGGAAGCCGAAACTTTCACTCGCTCATAAGCAAACGACTGGCTTCTGCGTCTGAAAGCTGCTCGAGTTCCGCTATCAGCTCATCCAAAGAACGGTCATCGTGCTGTTGAATTTGCAGCCGGGCTATCTCGGCCGCCTGCAATTCGATGGTCGGCGACTCGAACAGCATCTTTGCCGGAACATCGATATTGAAAATGCATTGAATACGGGACTTGACCTGAATGGCCGCCAGCGAATGCCCGCCTTGTTCGAAAAAATCCGCAGCGACGCCGATAGCTTCAAGGCCCAACACTTCGCGCCAAATACCGGCCAGCTCGGCCTCTATCCAATTCGACGCCGGTTTCAATTCCCTCGTTGGCAAAGCCGGTTGCTTGATGTTCAGCAATGCCAAGCGATCCCGTTTACCATTGGGCATTAACGGCAATTCGTTCAAGCCTACATAATTCGACGGCAGCATATAATCCGGCAGCGTTTGTTTAAGATAAGCCTGCAAAACAGAGGATTCCGGTATAACGGCGAATTGCCGCGCAACCAGATAGGCAACCAGCCTTTTATTCCCGGACGCTTCCTCTGTTACCAGAACGGCGGCGTCCTTAATGGCAGGATGCTGTTGCAGACGCTCTTCGATTTCGCCCAACTCGATCCGGTAACCGCGCATCTTGACCTGGTTATCGATACGGCCCAGAAACTCAATTTCGCCATCGGCGCGAAAGCGCGCCAAATCGCCGGTTTTGTAGAGCCGCTCGCCATTCGCACCGAACGGATTGGGCATAAATTTTTCCGCCGTCAGCGCAGGCTGGTTCAAGTAGCCTTGTGCCAAACCGACGCCGCCTATGCACAGCTCGCCGCTGACGCCAATCGGCACCGGCTGGAGTTGCCGGTCCAAAATATAAATCCGCACGTTATCGATGGCCCGGCCTATCGGCAGCATGGCACTCGCATCGTTTTTTTTGCTGTGGTAAACGCTACTCCAAACCGTGCCCTCGGTAGGCCCGTATTCGTTGTAAAACTGGACTGCCGGCAACTTGCGGTGATGCTCTGCGGCGATGTCGCCCGAACAGGCCTCACCCGCGACGATAACCGCTTGCAGCGTGTTTAATTGAGCAAGGTTCCTGTCATTGATAATGGCCGCATAAAGCGAAGGCAGGGCCAGCAGATGAGTGACCCGGTGTTGATTAATCAATCCGGCCAAAGCCGCTGGATCGGTCAAATCCTCTTGCTGCGGCAGGCATAAACATCCGCCCTGGCTTAGCGTCCAGAATATCCCGGCGACGGAGCTGTCGAACGCAAACGAAGACAACAACAGGAAACATTCCAGCGGTTCGCGGTAATAATTCGTCCTAACTAATGTCGAGTGCAGCAAATTGCGATGGCTGACTGCGACGCCTTTAGGCTGCCCGGTCGAACCCGAGGTATAGATGATATAGGCGGTGTTGCCCGGCGATACCGGGCGAGGCGACGTGCGCGTTGCTTGGCCTTGGGCTGAATCTCCATCCAGACAAAGCATCTTGATGCCTCTATGCTTAAACTTATCGACCAACGCGCTTTGGATCAGCAATAAGCCGATACCGGCATCGTGAAGCATATACTCCAGCCGCTCTTCGGGATAGCTCGGATCCAGCGGAACATAGGCGGCCCCGGCCTTGAGCACGGCCAGCAAGCCGACAATCAGTTCGACGGAACGCTCGGCACAGACACCGACCCGACATTCAGGCCCGATTCCCAATTGCAACAGGAGTTCGGCCCATAGTTCCGCACGGCTGTTAAGTTCGCCGTAACTAATACGTTGATCGGCGAAAGCCAGCGCCGTTTTATCCGGCGTTGTTTGCGCCTGCGCTTCAAAAAGCCGGTGAATTAATAAGCCATCTGTAGGGCGTGCCGCGCGCGCCTTCGCGACCAAGGCGCGCGCGGCACGCCCTACGCCACTCCAGTCGTCAACCAACTGCCTGATTTCCGCTTCAGGCAACAAAGGCAATTGTTTCAACGACAGTTCGGGACTGCCGACCGCGCCTCCCAACAACATTTGCAGATGCCCGGCCATTCTTGCGATAGTTTCAGCATCGAATAAATCGGTACTGTACTCGAAAGTCCCCAGCAGCTTACCGTCGCGCTGATCGACAAACAGGCTCAGGTCGAATTGGGCGATGCGGTTGTTCATGGTTAGCGGCACGGCCGACGCACCCTGCATCCTAAAATCCGGCATCGGCACATTCTGCACCGCCAGCATCACCTGGAACAAAGGCGCATGGCTGGTATTGCGGACCGGGTTCAACGCTTCCAGCAATTGGCCGAAGGACAGCCCTTGATGATCCTGATCCTGCAAGGCCTGCCCTCGCAGTTGCAGCAACAGCTCCGAGAACGGCAGATCCGGTTCCAACCGGCAACGCAATACCAGCGTGTTGACGAAAAAACCTATCAAAGCGGCGGTCTGGCTTTGGCCGCGCCCGGCCACCGGATAACCGATGCATATATCCTTGCTGCCGGTATAGCGGTACAGCAGCGTGTTGAACGCGGCGGCCATCGCCATAAACAGTGTGACGTTGTATTGCTTGCCCAGCTCTTTCAGCGCACGGCTCAGCTCGGCGGAAAACTCGAAATTGTGCATGTCGCCACGGTAGCTGGGCGACGGCGGTCTCGGACGGTCGGTCGGCAATTCCATCAACGGCGGCGCGCCCGTGAGTTTCTGCCGCCAATACTCCAGATGCTTGGCCCATTTTTGCTGCTGCTGGCGTTGCCATACGCAATAGTCGCCGTATTGAATCGGCAACTCCGGCAAGGCCGGCGGCTTGCCCTGGCTGTATGCGCCGTACAATGCGGCGACTTCCTGCATCAACACGCCGACCGACCAGCGGTCCGAAACGATATGGTGCAGCGTCAACAGCAGGATGTGCCGCTGCTCATTGATCGTAACCAATAGCGCACGTAGCGGCGGCTGTTCGGCAAGCCGGAACGGACGGCGGATAAAATCGTCGGCGCAGTGTTGGAACAATTCCATCGCCCGGTCCTGGAGAAAACCTGCAAGATCCAGACAAACCAGCGGCAATCCGCCGCCCGGCTCTACCTGCTGGCCCTCCGCGGTAAACCGGCTATGCAGGATTTCATGGCGTCTGACCACCTCATCCAGGCTATGCTGCAAGGCTTGCGTGTTCAGCAAGCCGTCGAATTGTACGGCACCGGCAACGTTGTAGATCGGATTGTCCGGCTCCAACTGCGACATGATCCACAAGCGCTCCTGCGAATACGATAGCGGTACCGGTTGGCCGCCGCTCCGTTTAGCAATAACGCCGTCGGCCGGTGTGTCGGTTTTCCTGAGTCTGGCAATCAGCTGTGCGCGGTTGGCTTGCTGTTGCTTTCCCTCTATTGTTGTGTCGGTCATGATTTGTTTTACCCTCGTTCCCACGCGTTGCGTGGGAACGTATTGCAGGACGCGCTGCGTCCCGTATTCGCACATGTACGATTCCTATACACTAGCCGTGACTCACGGCGCAGCGCGCCTCGACTGCATTCCCACGCAACGCGTGGGAATGAGAGCGAACGCGTGGGAACGAGAACCTGCTCAATCAACGCTATCATCAATCGCCCAAATGAATCTCGTCCCGACCATACAGCCGCCGCGCATCGGCATAGCCTTTGCGTTGACAAACCTCCAGCACTTTGCCGATTTCCTTGATGTAGGCATCATCGTCTTCAGGCTCCAGAGCCATAAAATATTGCAGCCACGGTTCGCGGCCTATGGCATAGATATAAACCCGCTCGGTTTGCACCGCATCCAGCAACTTCATAGCCGCATCGGCATCGCTGCCTTTCGAGCGCCGCGACTGGCAATGCTTGTGCTCGGGCAATTTCGGCAACAGCGGCCCGTACACCCAGGACAACGGCGCGCCTATGCATTCCATGCCCAAAAATACGGTCTGGATGGGGCCGTACTCCGCACACAGATTTTCGTACATGCGCTTGTCCAGGCAGTTGGAATCGGCGGCGAACAGTATGCGCTGCTGCCCGGCGCTGATCAGGTAGCCGCTTTTGGCAAACGGCAGGTCGTTATGTTCGCCGAGAAACGGCGCCGCGACGATTTCGCCGCCGGGAAACGCGATCGTATCCATCGGATCGACTTCGATCACATTGGTAAAACCCAGTTCGCGGGCCAGCAGTTTCATCGAAATGTCGCCGTAGAATATGCCCGAGCTTTTCGGCACCACCAGGCAGCCGATTTTGTGGCGCAAGCGCAGCAGCGTTTCGAACACGTAGTGATCGTGATGGACATGGGTGATCAGCACATAATCGATATGCGGCGGCAAGTCCTGGAAGGTATAACGGTCGATACCGCCCTGGCTTGGCTGCACCGCAATGAACGGGTCGATCAAAATCGTAACGCCGTTATATTCAACCAATACGCTGGCATGCCCGAGATAGCGAACCCGCACGCCACGGCCCCGCCAGGCTTCGGCCGCGCGCGGCGGTTGGTCGGTGAGCAGATTGATCAGCTTTTTGTCATCACTGGCATCAAGCCCCAACACCTCACGTATATAGGCCAAAGGCTGCGGTTCACTGTCAAGCTTGAACAATTCGTCGATTTTTGCTTGGGCAAACGGCATAGGCCATTCGATGCTGTCCTCTTCCGGCAGGCGCGGCGTACTCATGTAATAAGGCCGGGCGCGATCATGAGTCTGGGTAAACAGACGCAGCGATTGCAGATGATTTTTGTAATGCGGGCTTTTGTAAAACAAGCTTTCGATGCAACGCACGATAGGCCAGTTGTTGTAGCCGTACAGCAATTCGACATAACCGCGCAACGACTCCGGCAGCATCGTGTAATACGGTTCCAGGCTTTGCCCCGCGGCTTCCCGATCCAGCAGATTCTGGAAATCGATCAAATCCTGAGCCATTTGCAGGTTGCCGCCGTGTTCGCTGTCCATACGTTCCAGCATTTGTTCGATTTCCGCCGTCCGCTCGACCGGAATATTGACAAACGGGATTTTGCAGATACGAACCCAGGTTTTTCTTCTGATAATTCAGCATGTGCAGACTGTAAGGCACCGGCGAAAAGGTGTGAGGCCAAGCCACCCAGTTATCGACCAGTGCCTCCACCGCTGTCGAGTCGGCGAGACGGTACAGGGTTTTATCGTTCATGCTGTTTTTCTCCAATCATTGCAATTATCTGGTCGGCCATTTATACATACCGTTTATTCCATAGCTTCAAGCGGTTCTGTCTCCTGATACTCCGCCATCCGGTCCACAAACTTGGCGATGGTCGTAGCTTCAAACAAAATATTGACCGGCACCTCGATATTGAACAGCTCCTGCACTTTTGCCATCACCTGCACACCGGATAGTGAATGTCCGCCCAGTTCGAAAAAATCGTCATGAATGCTCAGTTTCTGGACACCCAGCACTTCCCGCCAAATGTCGGCCACGGCTTGTTCCGCTTCATCGCGCGGCGCAACGTGAGGCTGTGCGTTGCCGATTTGGTTTGTTGACGCCGGCAGCGCATTGCGATCCAGCTTGCCATTGGCGTTCAACGGCATCGCGTCCAGCCAGAACCAGGCTGACGGCAGCATGTACTCCGGCAAACAGTGTCTGATATGCGCTTTTAAATCTTCGGTATCCGTCGTATCGCCGGGTTCCGCAACCAGATAAGCGCTCAGCCGCTTATTGCCCGGCACCTCTTCGCGAACGACTGCCGCAGCCGCCTTGATAGCCGGGTGCCTAAGCAGACAGGCCTCGACTTCGCCCAACTCTATCCGGTAGCCCCTGATTTTGACCTGTTGATCGAGACGTCCTAAAAATTCGATATTGCCATCGGCAAGATAGCGCGCCCGGTCGCCGGTTCTATACAATCTACCTCCGTCCGCGTTAAACGGATCGGGGATGAATCTCTCCGCAGTCAGCCCGGCTTGATCGAGATAACCGCGGCTGATGCCTGCACCGCCGACCAGCAATTCTCCGGCAACGCCGACCGGAAGTGTGTGCAGCGCCTCGTCGACCACATAAATACGCACATTGTTGATCGGTTTGCCTATTGGCACGTTGGCCTCGTCTTGCAGCTGCGTAACGGCGAAAACGCTGCTCCATACCGTAGCTTCGGTAGGGCCGTATTCGTTAAACAAAGCCGTATCCGGCAAACGATTGAAATGCAACTGAGTGATCGAATTGGTGCAGGCTTCCCCGGCAACGATGACGGTCTTTAACGTTTTCAGCGCGACCGTCGGCACATGCTCCAACAGCAGTTCGTAAAGCGACGGCAACGCCAGCAGATGCGTTACTCGATGGCGTTCGATCAATGCGCCCAGAGCACCCGGTTCCTTAACTTGGCTCTCCTCCGGCAAACACAAACAGCCGCCCTGACTCAGCGTCCAGAAAATCCCCGCCACGGAACTGTCGAATGCAAACGACGACAGCAGCAGATAACAGCCGACCGGTTCCTTGTAATAGGCATTTCTGGCCCAGGTGGAGTGCATCAGGTTGCCGTGGCTGACGACCACGCCTTTGGGCTTGCCGGTCGAGCCCGAGGTGTAAATGACATAAGCCGCGTGATCCGCATGCAACGGTATTTCCGGGTTGTCGCTGCTGTAACCGGCATAGGCCTCAACGTCATCCACGCAAATTGCCGTCACATCAGCTAACTCCAGATCAAATGCTGTTGACTTAAGAGTGTGCGCTCCTTCTCCCTCAGGGAGAAGGCTGGGATGAGGGGATACAAATAAGCTTTCTTCCTTATTTTGATTTCCCCTCACCCAACCCTCTCCCGCTGGAGAGGGCTTTGCACTGCTTACATCAGCAGCATTAAAGTTCAAGCGAGGCAGCAGCGCAGTACTGGTCAGCAACCACTCGCAACCGGCATCCTGCATCAAATAAGCTTGACGATCTTTGGGATAAGCCGGATCAATCGGCACATAAACCGCACCAGCTTTGAGTATCGCCAGGATCCCGACCGCCATTTCCGGGCAGCGCTGGATGCACAAGGCGACGCGCTTTTCCGGCCCCGCGCCTTGCGCCAGTAGATTATGTGCCAGACGGTTGGCCTGTGCATTAAGCTCGGCATAGCTAAGACTCTGTTCCCGATAAACCAGCGCGACGGCTTGCGGTTGTTGCCGAGCAACGGCTTCGAAACCGCGGTATATCGTGCCGCTCGGGTAATTGACGCCAGTTGAGTTCCATTCCGCCAGCTGTTTGTGCTCGGACAGGCCCAGCAGCGGCAGTTCCGACAAGCGGCTGTCAGGATCGGCAAGTATGCCGTGCAACAGGTATTGAAAATGTCCGATCAGCCTTAAAACCGTGTCGCGGGACAGCAGGTCGCTGCGATACTGGAACGAGGCGGCCAAGCCCTGCTTGGTCTCCGCCATCAGCAAGGCAATATCGAATTGCGCGGCGGCCTCTTCCAGTGCGTAGCTTTCGGCCGACAGGCCTGCCCAATCCAGTGCAATTCCCGGCATGCCCAAAGCCAGCTCGGCAGCATCGGATGCGCCGCCGCTTTGCAGTACGAACCAGGCTCGGTAAAATGCCGACGCCCCCTGCTCGCGCTCGGGCTGCAATTTTTCGACCAGCAGCGAAAACGGATAATGCTGATGCGCCAGTGCACCCAACACGGTAGCGTTGACTTCGGCCAGATAATCGCTAAAGCGCTGCCCGATGACAGGATGCGAACGCAGCGCTACCGGGTTGACGAAATAACCGACGGTATCGGCAAACTCCCGCTTCGGCCTGCCCAGCGTCGGCGAGCCGACGATGATGTCCTGCTGGCCGCTGTAACGGTAAAGCAGGGTTTTGAACGCGGTCAACAACAGCGTATATAAGGTCGTGTGATGCTCTGCGGCCAGCCGTTTAAGCTTTTGCAAAGTATCCGGTGCGATGTTCAGCGTTTCCGCGCGGCCCCGGCATGACGGTGAGCCGGACGTTTGCCGTTCGGCAGGCAGAGCCAGTTTCGGCAGCTCGCCGGACAACTGCCGTTGCCAGTATTGCCAGTCCTGCTCGGCTTGGTCGCCCGCCAGATAGGCCGACTGCCAGGCGACATAATCGGCATAACTCGCCGCAAGCTCTGGCAAATCCGGATCATATCCTACTATCTGCCCGAGATAACACGCCTTAAATTCTTCCAGCAGAATCGACAACGAACGAAAATCGACGACGATGTGATGCGCGCAAAACACCAGCACCTGATCGTCGTCGGCGCAGCTGAACAAGGCTGCGACCAGTAACGGTTCATGCTCCAAATCGAACGGTTCATGCACGAAAGCGGCGATATGTTCACTGCGTTGCCGTTCGTCGGCGCAACTGACCTCCGCAAACCGGGGCTGTAATTCCGCCAACGGGATACGCACCGTCCGGGTGTGTCGGTTAAGCCGAAATCCGCTGCGCAATTGCGCATGACGTTCGAACAATGCCGCCAATGCGCCACGCACTGCCGTTTTATCGAGCTTGGCGCGGATGCGTATCGCAACCGACATGTTATATAACGAGCTGTCCGCTTCTATCCGGTTGACGGTCCACAGCGCCTGCTGCCCGTATGACAACGGCTGTTCGCCGTCGTCTTTGACCGGCGCCGGCGCAATTTGCGTTTGCCCCGTCTTCGCCAACTTCAAAGCCTGTTCCGCACACATGCGCAGCGACTGATTGCCGAGCAGATGCATGACCGGCAAATCGATAGCCAGCAGCTCATCGATAAAGTATTTCAGTTCCACCGCTTTCAGCGAGTCCATGCCCAAGCCGGTCAGCGATTGCTTTATGTCCACGGCTTCGACGGCCAATCCGGACAAGGCCGCCGCCTTTTCGGCCAGATACTGCGCCAGCAACTGCGCACCCTCGGCGTCGGCAATCGACAACAAGGCCTGCCTCAATAGAGTCCGCTCCAGGCTGGTCGCCGGCTTAGCCACCGCGTCGCTGCTGCCTTGAGTTACACCGTCCAACGCATCAACGGCTACCGCTTTAAACTGCTGCTGCTCAAAAGCCTGCCGGCAAGCCGAGCGCCTGATTTTGCCGCTGCTGGTTTTCAAGATCGATCCGGGTTTCAACAGCATCACAGTGTCGGCCTGTATGCCGCATTCCTCGACCAGCCGGGCGCGTATTGCGGCAAACTCGGCCTTGTAATCGGGCTGTCTTAACCGGTTGCGCTTCAGCTCCGCCAATACGACCAGCTTTTCGCCGTTGTCTCCGCTGACTGCAAAGGCTGTTGCACAGCCGGGGTTTAACGCATCCGCCGCCGATTCGGCCGCGTATTCCAGGTCGTGAGGGTAATAATTGCGGCCGCGGATAATGATCAAATCTTTCAGCCGCCCGGAAACGAACAATTCGCCGCCGTCGATAAAACCCAAGTCGCCGGTGCGCAGCCATTGACCATCGGTATCGTTGACAAAAGCCTGCCCGGTGGCTAGCGGATTTTGCCAGTAGCCCAGGCTGATGCTGGGGCCGCCGATTTGTATCTCGCCGATCCATCCGTCGCCGCACAATTCGCCCGACTCCGGCTCGACAACCCTAATCCGTTGCCCGGCGTCGGTTGCTATCTTGCCGCAGCCGACTAGGCGCCGGCCTGTCCGATCATCCAAGACCGGTTGTACCTTGCCTTGTTCCAGACCCGCCTTATCAAAAGCCGCCACCGTAGGTTCGGCAGTTTTATCGCCGCCGGTAGCCAGCAAGGTTGCTTCCGCCAAACCGTAACAGGGATAAAAAGCCTCTCGGCTAAATCCGCATCCCGCAAAAGCTTCGGCAAAACGGTCCAAGGTATCGGGGTTAACCGGTTCGGCGCCGTTGAAAGCCAATTGCCAACTGCTAAGATCCAGCCCGGCTTTTTCTTCGGCCGAAATTCTTTGCGCGCACAGCTCGAATGCGAAATTCGGCCCGCCGCTGGTATGGGCGCGATAATCGCTGATGGCTTGCAGCCAGCGGACAGGTTTTTCCAGGAACGCCATCGGCGACATTAAAATGGCGCTGGTTCCGCAATATAGCGGCTGCATGACGTTACCGATCAAGCCCATATCATGGTACAGAGGCAACCAACCGACCACCGTCGAATGGGCATTATGTCCGAAGCGCCGCTTGATCAGCTGCTGATTCGCCATCAGATTGCCGTGGCTGATCATTACGCCCTTGGCGTTGCCGGTGGAACCCGAGGTGTATTGCAGAAAAGCCGGATCATGTTTATGTAATTCCGGCAATCGCCATGCGCTTGCATCGGCATCCATAAGATTGTCGGTCATCAGCCAATATTTATCTAACAAACAGGCACTGCCGACCGCAAATTGGCGCACCGCTTTGGCTACGCTCTGCGTACTGAGTATCACAGCCGCTTGGCTGTCATCGATGATCGCCTGCAGACGAGGCATATGCCTGCCGTTGGTAGGCGGATAAGCCGGCACCGCAATCAGGCCGCTGTAAAGACAGGCGAAAAACGCCACGATATAGTCCAATCCCGGGGGGTACAGTAGGATAGCTCGTTCGCCCGGCATACCCAGCGCCTGTAACTGCACGGCCAGCTGCCTGGCCTGCAAATCCAGCTCGCCGTAAGTCATCGACCTGAGCGGCCGTTCGCCGTGCTCCAGGAACGTATAAACCGTATGCAGCGCTTGCCGCTCCGCCCGCAACCGCAATAAGCTAACCAGGGATGCTGCGTTGCCGGGCAATGGAGTCTCATCGACGCCGTTAAAACCGTGTTGCTTGTTTAACATATCTACTCTCTCCGAATGAGATCGTCTGTTGAATTGCAGTACCGTAGGCCGGAATAAGCCCGTTTTTTGCCGTCGCTCAAACAGGCTTATTCCTGCCTGCATTGCCGATAATCTGCGGCAAGTTCCAAATCGGTCGGCACATGGAAATCCAGCATATCCCGGCAATAACTTTGCCAAGCGTCGGAAATCCGGTCAAACACAACGCTCTCCCCGTGCCACATGGATGCAGTAACGCTGAAATCCTGATGCAGGTAAACCACGGAGTCTTCCGCCAGCATTTGCCGGGGCTGCCAACCGGCCGGGTTGTTATCGAACGCGTTGACTGGATAGGCCTTGCAATAAGGACGGGCGGGACTCTCTCCGCTGTTTAGCTCCGTTTGTCGCAGCAGGGCTGCAATTTCCACCTGAGCAGCCGCCAATGCGATTTGATAAGGCGTCCTCTGATCCCGGCCGCTATTGGCCGCATTGGCTCCGGCTTCGAGCAAAAGCCGTACAACAGCCAAGTTGCCGCGACCGGTTGCCCAATTCAATGCCGTCCAGCCGTAATCGTCTTTTTGCTCCAAATCTTCGCCAGTTTCAATTAAAGCTTGCACCCCATTTACATCGCCCGCTTTCGCAGTTTCGATCAGCCGTAGTTCATTCATAAATCGTTCCTTCAAGTATGTGGAAAAAACTCAATGCCAGTCCGGAGCTGATTGGCTCCAATACAGGGTAGACGACTAGTTGTGATTTCTTCCTCATAGCTGTGGCCGACATAATCGATCCGACGGCTACACGATTATTCTGCCCTCTCTCCTTAACGTCTTTTCCTCGATATTCAATAGAGTGCCGGAGTGTTTAACTTGATGCCGAGGCGAGTAAAATACATAGCCCTGAAAGCAGTGCTTTAATAGTTGGAATTTGAGGTGCTGATAATGCCGCGCTGTATCATTTTATCGATAACCTGTTGCACGCAGGCATCCAATTCCACTGTGCCTGTATACACGGTGAGTTCACAGTTTTCAGGCGCCTCGTAGGGTGAGGTGATGCCGGTGAATTCCTCTAATTGTCCGGCCCGGGCTTTCTTGTACAGGCCTTTTACATCGCGCAATTCGCAAATTTCGATAGGCGTGTCGCAATAGATTTCTATAAAGTCGCCGTGTTCCACTATGCCGCGCACCCGTTCACGGTCTGCACAATAGGGGGAGATGAAGGCGGTAAGCACAATGATGCCGGCGTCCATGAAAATCTTGGCCATTTCGCCGATACGCCGAATGTTTTCCTGGCGGTCTTGAGCCGAAAAACCCAAGTCGCCGCACAAACCGTGGCGGACGTTATCGCCATCCAGCACGAAGGTGCGACAGCCTCGATGGTGCAGCGTTTCTTCGACGGCATGCGCCAGTGTGGACTTGCCCGATCCGGATAATCCGGTGAACCATAAGATAGCGCCGCGATGGCCGTTTAAAGCCTCGCGCCGGGCGCGGGTAACGGTGGCGTGATGCCAAACGACATTGGTTGAAATAGGCAGCTGTGCACTCAGGCCTGTTGACATCAGCAAGCTTCTTTCTGTTTTTTCAACATTGCGGTTTTCATCCGCGCCGTTGTCCAATTCGATGTCATTCAATCGTAACTTCAAATGCTCGCCAGTCTCGATCAGTTGCGGTTTATTCATCAACCGTTCCTCATAAGTATGTGGAAAAACTCAATGCCAGTCCCGGAGCTGAATGGCTCCAACACAGAGTGGACGACTGGCGTTAATTTTTCCCTCACGGCTGTTTTTTTCGATGTAATCGATCGGCTGCGACGGACGCAATGACACAGGGAAAAAGAATTTCAAATGAGCACGCAACGTTATACCATAGCGATTAATGGTTAACTGTACCGGAGCTTCACCTTGAAAAAACTTTTAGCATTGATTTTCATAACGCTGCTAGGCAACAGCGCCTTGGCCGCAGATACAATTATTGAAGTGATTCCCTTAACCAATCGGCCGGCGTTCGAGATTGTGCCGTTGTTGGCGCCGTTACTTGGAAATGCCGCCCAGTTTGTTGACAACGGTTCCAACCTGCTGGTCAAGACTACGCCTGACCGGCTGGCTGAAATCAAGGACCTCGTCAAACAACTGGATGTACGCCAAAGCAATCTGCTCATCACGGTCATTCAAAGCAGGCATGCTACCGCCGATGAACTTAACGCGGCAGCCGGTGTTAAACTGGATGTTCCTGTTAATAATCCATCAAAATCGAGTGGCAAAATAAGCGTTGATTTATATCAGACTCAAAATAAGGGCGCAGATGAAAGCACCCAGACCCTTAGAACATTAGAAGGCGCCCCTGCTCTCATCAAAATAGGCAACACTTATCCAAAACAAAATTTTTCAGGTTACGGTTACCCTACGACGACTCAATTTATCGAAGCGACAACCGGTTTTGCGGTAATACCCCGATTGGTCGGACAACAGGTCATTCTTAGCGTGTCGCCCTGGTCGGACAAAATGAACGGCCGGTGGCAAATCGAGACCCATAATGCACAATCAACATTCAGGGTTAAGCTTGGTGAATGGGTGGAACTCGGGGGAGCTGATAACAGCAGCAACAGTAATTCAAACAGCGCACTTGTTAATACACGCCAAATTGACAAAAACCAGATGCATATTTTAGTTAAAGTCGAGCGGGTGGATTAATCGATCTTGCTGCAAACTGGAACCGGACGCGCAAGCAAATGGCTTGTCCGGGCGGAATTTCAGTTAATCCGCCAACGCATTCAACACCGGTTCGAGTTCCATATAGAGGGCTTCGTATTTAGCCCAAATAGCCTGACTATCAACGCGCTGATCTGCCTGGACATATTCTTTCAGTAGCGCTGTTTTATCTTCATCCGACAGGCCCCGCTCTCCCATCGGATACAGGATATTGTCTTCCTTATAAATATGTTCTTTTAGAAGCCGTGCATACCGGGCAGTATTATCCACCAGGTCGTTTAATGCTTTTTGCTGCAATGCCCGCTCCATATTACGAACAAATTCCCTGGCTTTTTCGTGTTCCATCAGCATTTGAGGAACCGGATTGCAATGCGTCAATACGCCGGGAACCTCAAGATACCGGAACAAAATATCTTCCTCCTTCGCATGATGAAAGTGATCGGCGAACTCCTTGATAAATCCTATAAAACCAGCCGCGTTCTCCAGCAATACAACTGCGCCTGGGTGTTTTAGACTGTAGTCGGCGCAGCGTTCCATTAAATCCGCATATTTTAAAATCAATTGATGTTCTTTCATCAGATCTTCGGTGACTGGCATGGCTGATATTCCTTAAAATACGTGTAAAAGTTTGGCTCATGATCGTGGCGGTTGCTAAGTAAATCACTGCCCTCAAGACCTCTGCCTAGCAGGCAAAAAATTGAACCTGGCTTTTTAAAAAACCGATGAACATTTATAATGCAGATTCATTACACAACATAAAACTCAAAAAGTGAAATCATCGATACATAAAGACAGTAATGATTTCCGGAGTCTGCGCTTAACCCCTCGTGAAATGGATAATAAACGCCTAAATCCGGCATCATTCAATACTCCTTGTATTCCACAAGGTGAGACAACCCTACATTAAGGAAAGAAATGAATAACCTCCCCAAATGCCCTGCATGCGGTTCAGAATTTACCTACGAAGACAATATGATGTACGTCTGCCCTGAGTGCGCACACGAATGGGCAAAAGATGGGACAGTCGAAGACAGCTCCGATGTCCGTATCGTCAAGGATGCAAACGGCAACGTGCTGCAAGACGGAGATACCGTCACCGTAATCAAAGACCTCAAAGTCAAGGGATCATCATCGGTCGTGAAAGTAGGCACCAAAGTCAAAATCATCCGTCTGGTAGACGGCGATCATGATATTGACTGCAGAATCGACGGTATTGGCGCAATGAAACTTAAATCAGAGTTTGTTAAAAAGACCTGATAACAAAACATGGCGATGAGCCCGAGTCCATTCGGGAATTGATGAATTAGGGCAAACCGCTATATAAACAAACTAAACGGCTCAACGATGACTTTGTCGCCTGTTTGTACACCTTTACACTCCTCCGGCAAGACGATATAGCACCCGCTCCGGCTCATGGAGCTGAGAATATGCGAACCCTGTTGACCCGCTGAAGCGACAAAAAACTCGCCGTTTTCGTCTTGACTGAGGATGCCGCGCTGATATTCCTGTCGTCCGGCAGCTTTCTTTAACGCGCTGGTGCAAGTCGCGGTGAATCTTAACGGTTTTGCAGGCGGCGCGCCGGAAAGCTGCCTGAGTGCGGGCGCTACGATCTGCTGAAAAGTTACGACTACGGCAACCGGGTTGCCGGGCAACCCAAAAAAATAACACGATCCTATCTTGCCGAAAGCCAACGGTTTACCGGGTTTCACGGCAATTTTCCAAAAATCGACTTCTCCGCAGCTTTGCAGGATTTCTTTGACATAGTCGGCCTCGCCTACCGAAGCGCCGCCGGTGGTTATGACGACATCATGGTTTTTGGATGCCTCGATAAAGCGGTCTTCAAGCAACTGTTTATCATCGGGAATAACGCCAAAATCAACAATGCTGTAGCCGGGGTCCGCCAATAATCCGCCTAACATAGCGCGATTGCTGTCGTATATTTTGCCGGGTTCCAGCGGCTGGCCTAATGCGGTCAGTTCGTCGCCGGTCGAAAAACAGGCTATTTTTAACTGCCGTTTAACGGCGACCTGATCAACACCGGCAGAGGCCAGCAAACCGAGATCAACCGCAGTCAGCTTTTTAGGTGTAGCTATCAAGCAGGCACCTTGTTTTACGTCTTCGCCGATTTTTCTGATATTTTGCAGCGCGCGCGTGTCGGCTGGAAAATGTATGGTTTGATCCTGAACCTGCACATGCTCCTGCATGATGACCGAATCGGCTTGCTCCGGCACTACCGCGCCGGTAAAAATCCTGATGCACTGGCCGGGTTGCATCCGCCCCTGAAATGGCCGCCCGGCCCAGGATGTCCCGGCCAAGCTCAGCGCGAACGCGTGACCGTCAGCCATATCGCAACTGGCAAAAGCATAGCCGTCCATAGCCGCATTCCGGTCATGAGGGATATTGATCGGCGAATAAACCGGTTCCGCCAACACTCGCCCCAAGGCATTTTTTAATGCCGATTTTTCTGTGTCGCTTACCGGATGTACGGCGGTTTTGATTCTGTCCAGCGCGTCGCCGATAGTAAGCAACGGCCTGGATTCTTGGCTACATAAGTCAATCATGGCTCTTCATAACATGGTTTTGGATAAACGCGGCAATCATTTCGGGTTGGTTTAAGTCCAGTTGCACCAAATAAGCCGGTGTTTCCAGCTTCACATCGGCAGCTATCGCAATGATGTCCGGGTCATTTGGGTAAAGCAGGGGTTTTTCCAGTGCAGGTCGATGCAACTCAATTTTGGGAAATTTCTCTGCTCTGAAGCCTTCAACCAGGATCAGATCCAGTTCGGACTGGTCGAATTGTTTTAACTGATCATCCAGCCGGGGTTCTTTTTCGGAGGTGAATTCGGTAATCATCGCGCGCCGATACCGGGATACCAGCATGACAGGCGAGGCGCCGGCTTCCCGCAGGCGAAAACTGTCTTTCCCCGGCCGGTCAATTTCAAAATCATGATGGCTGTGTTTGATCAAACCGATGCGCAGGCCGTTTTGTTTTAAAAGCGGGATCAATCGGGTCAATAACGTGGTTTTACCGGTTCCGCTTGCAGCGGCAAAACCTAAAACCGGAATTTTAGCATTCAGCATATCAATCAACATTAGATTGTTGTCATAAGATCTCATATTTTAAGGTATTATTTATATAAACACTATCCGTATAATCATAGGGAAGGGGCAAAAAACTTTGAACACAGTCTTAAACAGGTCATTGATCCGGGAGTGAAGCCTTGATTCGAATTTATTTGATTTTGATATTTATCGCCATTGCATACTTTGGAATACGCGGTTTTTTAAAAGCCTCGCCTGCCGTATTGGCCCGTTACGTCAAAATTTTATTTCTATTCGGTAGCGGGCTGATCGTATTTTATTTGGCCGCAACCGGACGTTTGAACTGGCTTTTTGCGCTGGTAGGCATAGTTGTTGCTTTTTTATTCCGCTTAATGCCGGCATTGTTACGTCATGCCCCTTATTTGCACCGGCTATGGTTCGAATTCAAGTCAGCGAAGCAGGGTGCGTCGCAGCAACAAAACAAAGCCGACGCGAAAGGCGCTATGTCGGTTGAAGAGGCGTATGAAGTATTAGGTTTGAAGATCGGCGCATCGGAGTCTGAAATTATTGCCGCTCATCGGACGTTAATGCAAAAAATACATCCTGATCGTGGCGGATCGAACTATTTGGCGGCAAAAATAAATCTGGCCAAAAAAATTCTGCTAAAAAAATAAGCCGCCATGTCCTCCATCCATTCAAAGCTTGTTCTTATTACAATATTGTCGGCTTTATTGGATGGCTGTGCCGAACTGCCGCCAAACTACGCCCCTGTCACGACCAATCATCCTGAAATTGCCAAAGAGGAGATCAAATATCATCTGGTAAAAAAAGGCGACACCTTGTACGGAATAAGCCTGCTCTTTGACCTGGATTATCGGCAATTAGCGCAATGGAACCGGATCGCTCCGCCTTATACGGTAGAAATAGGCCAAAAAATAAGGCTATCCGCCCCTAATCCGGGAAACAAGCCTGCGCTCGACGATAAAAATGATGCAGAGACAACAAACAGAATCAGTCCACCGAAAAAAGCACCTATTCCATCAACTCATAACACCGATCTGACCCACAGGCCGCCACCTAAACCCCGGACACTTAAAGATTCCGTTCAAAAAAACGGAAGTAGCCCACAAAAAAAATCAATTATTTCAATTGATAATGAAAATATGTTAATGTTAAACTTTCAATGGCCGATAAAAGGAAAAATCTTAAAATCATTTTCTCAAGCCGATAACAAAGGCATTGATATAGCCGGAAAAATGGGACAGGACGTGAGCGCCGCTGAAGCCGGCAAAGTTGTATACAGCGGACAGGGCCTGATTGGCTACGGTAATTTGCTTATTATCAAACATAACGACTTGTATTTAAGCGCTTATGCCAATAACAGCCGGCTGCTCGTTGAAGAGGGACACCATGTAGAAAAGGGCGAGGTTATTGCGAAAGTCGGTCAAGGAGGATCAAACAAAACATCGCTGCATTTTGAGATAAGGAAAAACGGAAAACCGGTAAATCCACTTAATTTTTTACCGGGAAAATAATAAAACCATTTCGGCTCAAGCCGGACAATGTGAGGTTATCATGAAGGCAGAATTAGTTGATCTATTGGACGATGATATTTGTGTGTTATTCGATGACGATTTGTCTTTTGACGATGATCTCCAGACAAATTCCGTTGCCAGTGAGGCATTGGATATTGATGAGATAATTGCCATTGAATCTCGGCAAGAAAAGAGTATGGATGCGACGCGGGTTTATTTGAATGAGCTGTCCCGTTCGCAATTACTGACCGCGGACCAGGAAAAAATCTACGGCTCCAGGGCTTTGCTGGGCGATGAAGCGGCCCGCAAAATCATGATCGAAAGCAATTTGCGGCTGGTCGTTAAAATTTCCCGCCGTTACCTGAACAGGGGCTTGCCGTTGCTGGATTTGATTGAGGAAGGCAATCTGGGCTTGATGCGCGCGGTTGAAAAATTCGATCCTGAAAGAGGATTCAGATTTTCAACCTATGCAACCTGGTGGATCAGGCAAACTATCGAGCGGGCCATAATGAATCAGACGCGCACTATTCGCTTGCCGATCCATATCGTCAAAGAAATGAATACTTACCTAAAAGCCCAACGCCATTTGGCGCACACTCTCGATCATGAACCCAATGCCGAAGACATAGCCGTGCATCTGGATATACCGGTCAATAAAGTCGAAAAAATGCTCAAACTCAATGAGCGGGTCACCTCAATCGATATTCCGGGCGGCAAGGATTTTGACAAACCATTGGTCGAGTCTATTTCCGATAGCGAGAGCATGTCGCCTGCCGAAAAAATACAAGAAGACGGCATTAGACACAATATTGCCAAATGGGTATTTCAACTTTCCGAAAAACAGCGCGAAGTTATTTGCCGCCGCTACGGGCTTTGCGGTTATGAAGGTTCAACCCTTGAACAAGTTGCTCAAGAGCTGGGCGTAACCAGGGAGCGCGTCAGACAGATTCAACTGGATGGCTTAAAAAGAATGAAAGAAATACTGGAATTTAACGGTTATTCTTCTGAAGCTATTTTTAATTGATTTTAAGAATTTTTTCACCACGAACGACTGCATGGATGCAGGAGGTAGAGCAATGCAGTCATTCGTGGCCTGTCGACTACGCAACAAACGCATTTTGCAGCGGCCAATCCCTGTAGTTGAAGACCTGTCCTTGCTCCCGAACCGTGCCGCAAGCACTTAACGATAGATCGGCAACAACCCATTGCACCGCATTAAGCTTGCCTGCCGCTAAAATGCCGTTATCGGGAAACCCTCGATCCACAGGCGTATAGACAGCCGCCGCGCCGATATTGACATCCACGGCTTCAGACCACGAAGCATTACCCACCAGAGCTGACTGAACCACATAACACTGGTTTTCCAAGGCTCTTGCCTGGCAGCCTATTTTAACGCGATGGTAACCGGCAAGGGTGTCGGTGCAACTGGGCACTAAAATCAGATTCGCTCCTGCTTCAACCTGCTTTCTTGCCAGCATCGGGAATTCGCTGTCATAGCAAATATTGATCGCGATTTTTCCGTAACCGGTGTCGAAACATTTGAGCCCCTCACCTTTCTGAATCAGCCATTGTTCGTTTTCGAAACGGGTCATCATCAATTTATCCTGATAATCGACCTGACCCTCCGGCATAAACAGGTAAGCCCGGTTTCGATAGCCGCCGGAATCTGTTTTTACCGGAAATGTGCCTGGCTGAATGATGCACTGGTGTTTTTTAGCCAAAGAATGAAACAAATCCAGATAATCGTCATGCACCGCTTGCATGGCCGCCAGCTGCCCGCTTAACGATGAATAAACCGCCTCGCCAAATAGCGAGGCCAGTTCCATGCTGGCATACTCGGGAAAAAGCAGAATCTTCGCATCCTGTTCTACGGCTTCTGTAACCCAGCGTTCAGCCTTGCTTTGATACTGTTGCCAGTTTTCCAGGAAACTGATGTCGTATTGGGCGGTTGCAATTTTAACGTCCATGTTTCAGCCAGAAAGTCATCGGTTTAGGCGTTTCATCAACATCGTCCAGATCTTTCCAGATATAGGTCGTGTGAAGTTCAGGGTGCTTAACATAGCCGCGTTTGGTCCAGAACTGATCCAGCGGCACATAACCGGCCGGCCGTCTGGGATGATCTACAGGCCGTTCCACACAGCAAAAACAAATGGTCTTGAAGCCGCCCAATTCCTCCGCGTGAGCTTCCCTCTCCTCAAAAAACCGAACGCCGATGCCAAGGCCGCGGTAATTTTTATCCAGCACCGATTCACTACAGTAAAAAACCTCGTCAAGATTGTAACCATGCTCAAGGAAAGGCTTTTTCAGCTCCTCGGTTTCGTATTTCATCGGGATTGCCGTCGATGCGCCGACCACTTTGTCTCCGTCAAAAGCGATTACGATAACGCTTTCAGGGCAATCGATATAAGTCTGCAAATATTTCTTTTCATAATCAATATCCCCGTCATACAAATACGGGAAATCGCGAAACACTTCAATTCTAAGCCGGGCGAGTTCAGGAATAAATTGCTCCAGAGCGGGACCGCTCCATCTTTCAATACGAATATCTTTAGCCATAAGATTACAAAAGCAAAAAGATGCGCATTTTAGCTGAATACGAATAATTTGCGTAGATTAAGTCGTAAAAACCCGGCGTTCTTTTCATCTGGTGCCAGGGAGGCTGCCCATATTAAAAATGAGGCAATTATGAGATGATGTTGATGACGATTTACTCTGTGTGTTTCAGTAACACCCTTTTTCAATTTTTTTTAATTTACCGCTTTATATTTATGAAAATTGCTTCATTCGCTGTATTGGTTGTTTTGCTTAACGGCTTGCTCGGCTGGTCAACCAACTTACCCCAAGATGTAGGGCCGGACGTTCCTTCAGGAAAACTTAACAGCCTGTCTTTTGCCCCATTTAGGGAAGGCCAGGGGCCTTTGGATGAAAAATTCCCCACCCCCGAACAAATCGACGCCGACTTGCGCTTGATGGGTGAAACAACCCACTCTATCCGCACTTATGCCAGCGCTGAGGGCAGTATGCAAATCATTCCATCCTTAGCGCAAAAACATGGCTTGAAGATGATTCAAGGCGCGTGGCTGGGCAATATAAAGGAAGACAATCAAGAGGAGATCGCCGCAGTCATCCGCTCCGCCAACGCAAACCCAGATGTGGTCAAGCGGGTTATCGTCGGCAACGAAGTGCTGTTGCGCGGCGACCTGAAACCTGAAAAGCTGATTGAATACATACGGGAAGTAAAACGGTCTGTTAAACAACCGGTTTCTTATGCCGATGTGTGGTCCATGTACATGAAATACCCTGAGTTAATCAAAGAAGTGGATTTTATTACCATCCACATCCTGCCTTACTGGGAAGACGAACCTATCACCGTAGACCAGGCCCCGGCGCATATTGAACGGATTTTTAAGCAGGTTCACCAGGAGGCAGAAGCCATTGCGCCGGGCAAACCGATACTGATCGGCGAATCCGGTTGGCCGGGCGAAGGCCGTCAACGCGGCTGGTCCGTACCCAGCGTGGTCAACGAAGCAAAATTCATCCGCGCATTAATCAAGGTGGCCAATGAAAACGGCTTCGATTACAACATTGTCGAAGCTTTTAACCAATCATGGAAAAGCGAGCTTGAAGGCGTGGTCGGCGCAAACTGGGGACTTTTTTCGGTTGACCGCAAAGAGGTTTTTCCTTTAACCGGCAAAGTCTACGAAAATCCTGACTGGCTTAACGGCGTTATAGCGTCAACGATACTTTTCCTGACCATCGTTGGCTGCTGTTGGAAGCCGTTACACACATTAACCACAATGCGTCTCGCGTTCTTTTTAGCCTTCGCGCAATTGCTGTCCTTTTTGCTGCCCAACATGCTCGCAAACCTGTGGTACACGAGTTATAGCGACTGGCAGCGTTTTCAGACCCTATTAATTGTGGGCTTAAACGCCATCTTGGCGGGCTTGATCTTGCAGCGGGGCTACGGCCTGTTAACCGGCAAGGCAGCCAAGCCGAAATTCGGCGCCTGGATATATGCAATCTACATGCTGTTTGCCGGATATGCCGTTTATAAAACTTTCGGTTTGGCGATAAATGGCCGTTACATCAGTTTTCCCACGGTAGCCGTTTACATACCTGTCGTGGGCATGTTCGGTTTAATGATCATCAGTTACATGACCGAGCGCCCCTGGTCGATAAAGGCCATTGAGATTAACCGGTTGGCGGGACATCTGAAGATCAAATCCGATCTGGATAAGATACTGGGCTATGCGCTGCTGGTCGTAGGCGTGATTCTTATTATCTGGGAAACCAAAGCTTTCATGGTAAGCCGCGACTTTATCCTGGCTTATCCGAATATCGGCGAGAGACTTGGCGTGGCTTTTGTTTTTTCTGTCACCAATGGTCAGCTGGTGGTATGGCTAATGTGCCTCGTCCTGCTCTCCTTGCCGCTTATGGTAAACAGCACCCAAAGTAGGCAATAAAACCGGCGCTCGATATTGTCCTAGTTTGCCTGGCTTAATGATTCTTCGGCAACTACCCATCCGTTTTTGATACGCAACGTCAAAAAACGTGATTTTTTTAAAGTCACACGGCAAGCTTTGAACCCGGCGTTTGAAGTCCAGAGCTCGTTTTGGTAGTTCTGAACTCGCAGCTACGTCATGTGTGTTAGACAGGTAGAGGGATAGGTCGCAAAAAGACTATATCTATACTTTTTTAAATAACCTGAAGTAAACTATGGAAATAGAAAATTCTAACCCGGCAGAAATTAGGGAAAATATGCGCAACATTAAATTATTTGAATCAGCTGATCACCGTTTTATTTTGCTTAACGAGAGTGAGCCGGGCGAGGAAGACGGTGTACGTTCTAATCAATACCTAATCATGCACCACAATGACGGAGTGTTGCTTGATCCGGGCGGTTTTGGGGTGATGCCTCGGGTACTTGTAGAAATGCTGCGTTACGTGGTGCCGGAACAAATTAAGGCCATTTTTCTGTCGCATCAAGACCCCGACATAGTCGGCGGCCTGTCAACCTGGCTGGAGCTGTGTCGCTCGCCCGTGTATGTTTCCAGTATCTGGATACGCTTTTTGCCGCATTACGGCTTGAAAGACATGGCGCGATTTATCGGAGTGCCAAACGAAGGCATGGACTGCGAACCATCGCCCGGTTTTAAGCTGAAAATCGTACCCGCTCATTTTTTGCATTCCGAAGGGCAAATTAATGTATACGACCCGACCTCTAAAATCCTGTTCACCGGCGACATCGGAGCGGCTATGCTGCCCATGGATAAAAACGACGCATTTGTAGATGATTTTGCGGCTCACATCCCCTATATCAAGGGATTCCACCGCCGCTATATGTGCTCTAACAAGGCGATCCGCTGCTGGCTGGACACTATTGCCGACCTGGATATTACGATGATTGCCCCGCAACACGGTCCGATTTACCGGGGTGCCGCAGTGCAGGATTTTCTAAACTGGCTCAAGGACCTGCAATGCGGCATTGATTTGATGCAGCCTGGCGGACGCTTTCCGCTAGAGGACTGAGCATGAGCAAGCTATCGCACGACTGCATGGATTCAGGAGGTACGACTCCAGGGAAGGAGGAGATAGAATCGCGTCTGGAACAGCGATCGAGAGCAATGCAAGGAGCAATTGCCGACGACTGCACGGATGCAGGAGGTAGAGCAATGCATGGAGCAATTGCCGAGACCAATCACCTGGAGGACTTGCGCTTCAGGGTTATCAGCCAGATTGCCGAAATCCTGGAGAATCAATCGCGCACCCAGCGTTATGCGGCAAGTTTGTCCGAGCTTAATCATGACGTGCATCAAGAGATCATCAGTAAATTGCTGGCGGCTATGGCTACGATAGCTGCCGACGATACCGCCGCCATGATTGCCATGATCCCAACGATTACGCATATCATTAATACCTGCACCCGGCTCGATCGCAGTCTTAACTTATTATTCCAACAACGCGGTAAGCAATGGGCGGCTAATGAGCGGCACGTCCAAAATTTAATGTTCGAGTTTAATCAAACCTTGCTTGAGCTGTCTTCGGTTTTGATTGAAAAAGACTTGCTGGAGCGGCAAAGCCGGGTACTGGAGCGCATTATCCTGTCGCACGAACACATCTCGCAATGGAAAGAGTTTGTGCAGGAAATTCTGGCGGATTTTTACGCCATCTTTCCGTTTAACTTCTTTTACATCGCCTTTGCCGAAGAAAACGGCTTATCGCTCTATTTATATTATCTGGGCCAGTGCTCCGATGAAGTACGCGCGCAGGCACGCGGTTTATTGAGTCAACAGATGCTCCAAAGCATTGGGCTGCCCCCCGATGCGGCGCTGGATATTGAAGAATTTAACATTCACTGTGGGGCCGAAATTAAACCGGATTTCGATGTTCGGATGATCAGTGTGCCTGTCCCCGATCACTCGCCCAATTTGGCGGGTTTATTAGGCGTCGCTTACGCCGCCGAAAACAATCTGTCTTCGCAGGAAGCCAGCGTCATCCGCGCGATACTCGCGGTCATGGTCATGGTGGTGGGTTCCAGCAAAGTGCTGTCGCGGACGCTGCTGGAACTTGAATACTACGCCGTGCATGATCCGCTTACCGGGCTGCACAACCGCCGCCAGTTTAACGATATTCTGCACTACGAAATCGGTCGTTCCGAACGCCATAAGCACGAGTTCAGCGTACTGATGCTCGATCTGGACGACTTTAAGGACATTAACGATTCCTACGGCCACCCCACCGGCGATACGGCGTTGTGCTCAATCGCCAATGTTTTGCTGGAACATACGCGCAACGGCGATTTATGCGCCCGCATCGGCGGAGACGAGTTTGCCATTATCCTGACTGAAACCGGCCCCAAAGGCGCTCGGGTAGTCGCTGAAAATGTCGGCCGGGCACTACGGGAAATGGCCATCACCTCGGCGCAAGGCAACCGTTTTCATTTAACCGTCTCCATAGGCGTGAGCAGCTATCCCATCGATGGCCTAACCATAGATACCCTGCTGGAAGGCGTCGATGCCGCCATGTACAAAGCCAAGGATATGGGTAAAGACGGCGTCTGCGCTTTTGATGCAACAGAGGCGCGCGTCAGTATTCGCGAGACCCGCGATAATGCGGAAAATCTGCGCGAAGCGCTGAAAGAAGGCCGCATCATCCCCTATTATCAATCGATTGTTGACTGCCAGACCGGCGAACTCTATGCTTTCGAAACACTGGCCCGGCTTAAATCCCCGACCGGAGAGACGACTTCGGCGGCAATGTTTATCGAAACCATAGACAAATACGGCTTGGCGCGTGAACTCGACATTGCGATGATCAACAACGCTTTTGCCGCTAAACACGCCTGCATGGACGCCAACAGCCCGGAATCGAACGCAAAAATCTTTATCAATTTGTCGGTACAGGAAATTCAAGGCCGCGGCATTTTAGGGTATGCCGAAGAACTCTGCCAGAAGCTGCAACTTCCTCCCGAAAGCATTGTATTTGAACTGCTGGAACGCGAAGCGATTGGCGATATGACCAACATGCGCCGGTTTCTGACCAATCTGCGCCGCAAAGGTTTTGCCTTTGCGCTGGACGATTTCGGCACGGGCTATAATTCGTTCCATTATTTGCGTGAGTTGCATTTTGAATACGTCAAAATTGATGGCGCGTTTGTGCGTAACATCCTGAACTCTAAAGTGGATTATGCCTTGGTGCATAATTTGTCCAAATTATGCCGGGATCTCGATATTCTCACCGTGGCCGAATTTGTCGAAAATCAGAATATTTGGGATGCGCTAAAAGACATGGGCATCAATTACGCCCAAGGCTATCACATCGGCATGCCGCTGCCTGAAATGCAGCGAACCATAAGGTAGGACAAGAGACTAAAAATTACTGTATTTCACCTTTTTCCACATCCAACAGTTTTAAAGCGGCAATAGCCTCTGCCAGCCCCTGCTGTGCGGCCTTGCGATACAAAACTACAGCCTGCTTGTTATCCTTTGCCACCCCCAGCCCCTTTGCGTACATGTCGCCCAGATAGTATTGCGCGTGAGCATCGCCCTGCGCAGCCGCCTTACTGTACCAGGACACGGCGATACTGTTATCCTGCGCCACGCCCTGCCCTTTTGCATACATCAAACCCAGGTTATATTGCGCAATGGCATCGCCCTGTTCAGCGGCCTTGTAACACCAATAAATAGCCGAGCTGTAATTTTGCGCCACGCCTTTCCCGGTCGCGTACATAAATCCCAGCTTGGTTTGCGCTTCCATATGGCCCTGTTCGGCCGCCTTGCCCAGCCAGACGGCAGCCTGTTTATCGTCTTTGCTTACGCCCCGTCCATTGGCGTAGATCAAGCCTGCATGAAACTGCGCGTCAGCATTCCCCTGCTCCGCCAACTGCAAATAAAGCGGCAACGCTTTTACAACCCGGCCCTGTTTAACCAGCTGCCCGGCCTTTTTCAGTATTCCCTCGGCATCCTGATTAACCGGCGCTACTGTCGTTGTTTGTAAGCCCGGCTCGTAAAGCATAATTGCTGTAAATACAATGCCGACAACGCCTGTAAGCCAAAAAAATCCGTTTATTTTTTTTGATAGTTGGCCCCTGATGAGCCGTACCTTATTGCCGCCTGAGCATATCTTTTTCCAGAATTTATTGATCGTCGCCCGGTCGGCGAGAGGATTATTTTTAGCCGTTACCGGTGGCGGAACATAGTTTTTTGTAATAATTTCCATTATCCGATGCGCTTCAGTGCTCGCCTGTTCCCTTTCCTGCTTGTCTATCCACTGATCATGCTCGGCTCTTTTGCCGGAATCCGATAAAACCGCATAAGCTCCATTGATTATTTTCATTATCCGCAGCGCTTCTTCATGCCCGCCTGCATATTTGTCGGGATGATATTTTTGACAAAGCGCCTTATAGGCGGCCTTGATAACGCTTAACGGCGCGTTACGCGACACATTTAAGTTGTCATAATGAGTTTTAAATTTAGCCATACCGTTTTCGGTTTTCTAATGATCTTCTGCCTGTTATCAATCAACAAGCCTGATTCCGCTTTTATCGATAGTGATTAACTGTTGTTTGTATAGCGCGCCTATAGCCTGTTTAAATACTTTCTTACTGACCCCGAACGCCGCATAAATAGCTTCCGGCGGACTTTTATCGCTCAGCATCAACACGCCGTTATTGGCTTTCAGCTTGGCCAAAATGCTGTCGGTCAGCGATACGACTTTGCCGTATCCCGGCTGGTGCAAACTGAGGTCGATTTTACGGTCTTCCCGTACCTGCTTGATATAGCCGTCCAGTTTTTGGCCTTTTCTGACCAGCTGAAACAATTCGTTTTCATACAACATGCCCCAGTGGGTGTTGTTGATGATAGCTTTAACGCCCAGATCGGATTTATCGGCGATAATCAACGACACTTTTTGGCCGACTTCGAAATCGACCGATTCATCGCTGAGCAGTTTATCAATCTTGGTGGTCGCCGCGATGCGGTTTTGCTCGTCGAGAAACACCTTGACCAGATAAGAGCGCCCTACTTCCATCTCATGGTATTGTTCGCTGAACGGAACCAGCAAATCCTTAGGCAGCCCCCAATCCAGGAAAGCGCCCACATAATTGAGCGACACCACTTTAAGCCAGGCTATATCGCCCACCTCGGCCAGCGGCTTTTTGGTGGTGGCGGCCAGATGGCCTTCCGAATCCACGTAAACAAATACGTCCAGGCTATCGCCAACCTCGCAGTTTGCAGGCAGTTTTCTGTCCGCCAGCAGCACTTTTCCCGAGGTTCCGTCATCGAGATAGACATCAGCCCCCTGTTGCTTGACTACGTTCAGCTTATTTACTTTGCCGATATTTATCATTTATACAATACTCAAAAGGGTCAATAACTGTAACCACTCAACAAATGCTGAGTTTTTTAATAGAACACGGATAATTATGAATCAACTGGTAATCACAAACCTGACCGCATCCAGCCTTAACTGCGCCGCCTGGATATTGTCATGCGCCAGCATGGTCATATCCTTTAACTGCTCGATTTCTTCGGCCCTGATGGTCGGATTGACTTTTTTCAGCCTGACCAGACGCTTTATCTCATTGCTTAACGATTCCAGCATGGCTTGGGTTGCCTGATCGACCAGCTGCTGCATTCCGGCTTCGGCTGTTTGCTCGGCCGCGCCCAACAGGTTGATAAGGTGCGGCCTTTGGCTGTTCAAAAAGGCAATGATTTTATGTTTATCGAATTTGATACCGGCTTCAACCAAGTCGCGGTGGTCGATGTCCGCGCTGACATCTTTCTGGTTTTGATCAATCAATATCCGGATCGGCGTATGGGGCAGGAACCTGCCGATTTGCAATTCGGCAGGCGCGCTGCACTCGACAATAAACAAACATTCCAGCAAAAACTGCCCGGCTTTAAGATCGCTATGTTTGATCACGCTGATCGCGGCATTACCGGTTTCAGTGGACAGCACCATATCCATCGACGCAGTAACCAGCGGATGTTCCCAAGTCATAAACTGCATATCTTCCCGCGCCAGAGCAATCTGCCGGTCAACGGTGATAGTCATGCCGTCTTCGGTTAATCCCGGAAAATGCGAGACGCGCAAATGATCGCTGGGACGGATAATAAAGCAGTCGGGGGAATGGAATTCGGTATCCACTCCGTAGCATTCAAAAATATCTTCCATATAAGGCCAGAGCACGCCTTCTTTCTCGTAGGCATTCAACTGCCCGATAAGCTCGTCGGCCAATTCCTTACGGCAGGAATTCAATTCCAGCAATTGATCGCGACCGTTATGCATTTCCGTTTCAAGCTCGCCGCTGAGCGTTCGGGTCTTGGCGATAAGGGCCTCAATACCGGCTGAATCCTTACTCTCCAACACAGCTTCCAGCTCGTCGTGCAAAATATCCGCAACCCGCTGGGCCGATGAACTGTTACTGGCAAACGCATTCAGGCCTTCATCATACCAGCGGTACAGCACGGCGTTATCGGTATGCTCCAGATACGGTACATGAATCTGGATAATATGTTTCTGGCCGATACGGTCAAGCCGACCTATGCGTTGTTGCAACAAATCGGGATTGGCCGGTAAATCCAGCAGTATCAAATGGTGTACAAACTGGAAGTTCCTGCCTTCACTGCCGATCTCGGAACAAATCAGCAGCCGCGCCGCGCTTTCCGGATCGGCAAAATAAGCCGCCGCACGGTCGCGCTCGATAATGGTCATGCCTTCATGAAACACGGCCGAAGCAATACCGGCGCGGTTTCTCAGGGTTTGTTCCAGATCAATCGCGGTTTGCGCGTGTTTGCAGATCACCAGGGCTTTATCGCCAGGGATGGTGTGTATGCCGCCAACAACCGGCTGGGAGCCGGTGCGGCGTTGACCGTCCAGTTGCTTGACCTTGTCCACCAGCCACAGGTAGCGCGGGTCCTGCTGTAAATCGTCGGCATTCGGTTGGCCTGTTAACGCATAGCCGTAACGTTCCCGCTCGGGAAAGCCCTGCACGGTTTGCCGCGAATTGCGAAACAAAATCCGTCCGGTGCCGTGATGGTCCAGCAATACCGTAATCAACGCATCGCGCGCCGCCGCCGACTTTTCAGGATCGTTAAGGTTTTTCAGCAATCCGTCGACATTGTCATCCTTAAGCAGCTCGGTTAAATGTTGCTGCGCATCTTCATTCAATGTTTCCTTTGCCAGCAACGATTTTGCCGCATTTGCGACCGGCTCAAATAAGCGCTCTTCTTCGACAAAAGCCGCAAAACTGTAAAACCGGTCCGGATCGAGCAATCTTAACCGTGCAAAATGACTTTCCTTGCCCAATTGTTCCGGTGTCGCCGTCAATAAAATAAGGCTGGGGGAAATCGATCCGAGTTGTTCAACAAACAGATAGTCGGGGCTGGGCGCTTGTTCGCTCCATTCCAGATGGTGCGCTTCATCCACAATCACCATATCCCAACCCGCATCTATAGCTTGTTGTTGACGGCGGGGATAATCGGAAAAAAAACGCTGACTGCATAGAATCAACTGCTCGGTTAAGAACGGGTTATCGGCATCGGCGTCATCCGCTTCTGTCTCTTTGAGCATGTCGTCTTCGGCATAGGTGTCGAGGCAACGCGCCTCATCAAAAATACTAAAACGCAGGTTAAAACGCCGGAGCATCTCCACCAACCATTGATGCAGCAGCGTTTCCGGCACGATAATCAACACCCGCTTGCTCAAGCCGTTAATCAGCCGGTGATGCAAAATCAAACCGGCTTCTATGGTTTTACCCAAACCCACCTCATCCGCGAGCATGATTCTCGGCGCAGACCGGTTAGCCGACTCGTGCGCAATAAACAACTGATGCGAAATAAGCGAAGCGCGACCGCCCAGTAAACCTTTAACCGGGGATTGCTGATGTTGCTGCAATCTGCGCCAGGTTTCATAGCGCAGCAAAAACCAGGCGGAAGGATCGACTTGCCCGATAAACAGCCTATCCTGGGGCTTGTTAAATTGAATATGATGATTCAGCTCCACCTCATCCAGCCGAACTTCCCGTCCATCCTCGTCTTTGCCCAGATAAGTAATCAAGCCGTTCTGCTCAATTAAACCGGTAACAGTGACTTTATCTTCATCAATCGACTCGATTACGTCGCCGACTGAAAACCGGACGCGCGTTAACGGCGCATTATCTTGCGCATACATACGCTTTTCGTCACAAGCCAAAAAAAGCACCGTGATCCGTTTGTGCGCCACATCAAGAATAAGACCTAAACCGAGTTCTGACTCGGTGTTACTAATCCAGCGTTGGCCGGGGATAAACTGTTCCATTTATGAATTGCCATTGAGTTAATATGGGTTCGAATTGGACGCTATTATAAGCGACACGGCAGAATTATTCCGGCAATTATGTTGTTGTAAAAATCGGCTTTAGCGCCCTCCGTCAAACAATTGAATTCGTTAAGCGGCCATTAAGGTTAACGGGAATAATATGAGTCCAAAGTTTATCACTGGCCGACCCGCCTTTGCCGACTGAATATAGAACTCACCATTTAAGGAAGATACCCATGAAAAAATCGCTTTTTTTAAGTTCACTATGCGCGTTTGCAGTTATCTATTCATCTTCGTCTTACGCATCTGGAGGTGAAGGTCGAGGCCATGGCGAAGGACGCGGCAATCATCATTCCAAACAGGAAAGATATTATCCGGAGCAACCTCGCTATTCGAACTATCAGAATCCGCGCTCGCATCAGGGTCTGGCCGGAGGCGTCGTAGGCGGTGTTTTAGGCTACGAAATGGGCAACGGCGACCCTGTTGCCACCGGACTGGGCGCAGCCGCAGGTTCTTATCTCGGCAACGGAATAGCCGGGAAACGCTAACCTGCGTTGGTTTTAATGATGTATCTATTTAAACGGCAAGCTTGATTTTGTTAACTTAACAACAAACCAAATAACCTGAGAGAAACACCATGAAAAAATTGTTTTTTTTAATTCACTTAACTGCCGCTGTAATCCTGTTTTCGCCTCTATCTTACGCTGATGATGATTCGGGTTACCGTGGCCGCGGTTGGGGACATCACCACCGTCATTACGACGATGACGACTATTACCAGCAACCGCCGATTATCTATTACCCGGCTCCGCAAATTAATTATTATCCCCAACCTCAAGTTAACTATTATCCGCGGCAAGCGCAGTATTCAGCCGATCCACGCTCCCACCAAGGATTGGCGGGAGGCGTCATAGGCAGTGTCTTTGGCTACGAACTGGGCAGCGGAGACCCCATTGCAACAGGGCTGGGCGCCGCAGCCGGGTCTTTTCTGGGCAATGGAATGAACGAAGATTACCGGGGAAGATGGTAATTCAACCCATTCTCAAGTTTTTAGTTAACTAAAAAGAGGGGCAGTCGCCCCTCTTTTCCTTTATTCAACCTGTCTCCGGCAGAAAACTCCCCCCGTTAAACGCTTGAAGCTTGCCACGCACCTGAAACAGGCGCATTTCCACATTACGGGCGCCCCAATCGTTTAAAGTTCCCACCAATTCGCGCTTGCCCAGCGGCGGTGCGCCACGAAAGACTCAAACATATATCCTTATCCAGATGGTGAAGGCTTATACGACACAGCATGTTGAATTATACAGCGGCTTTCATGGAGCGATTGCCGCTTTTGATTAACGCGCTTTCAAAATCCTCTACCGGCACCGGCTTACCGAACAAAAAACCCTGGTAAGTGAAGCAACCGTTACCTTCGAGAAAGTCCCGCTGTTCTTCGGTTTCCACACCTTCGGCAATGACATCAATTCCCAGATTGGTGGCCATCCCGATGATAGTCTGCACAATCACCGCATCGCCGGGTTTAATGACCACATTACGCACGAAGCTCTGATCTATTTTCAGCTGATCAAGCGGAAGCTGCGTTAAATAAGCCAATGATGAATAGCCGGTGCCGAAATCGTCTATAGAGAAACTTACGCCGATCGCCTTGAGAGCCTGCATTTTAAAAATAGTCTCGTTAATATCGCCCAATACCAGACTTTCAGTCAGTTCCAATTTGAGCTTATCGGGACTGACGGCCGTCGTTGTCAACAGGGCAAACACCTGCTCGACGAAATCGGGCTGGTGGAACTGGCAGGCGCTGACGTTGACGGCAAGCTGTAAATGACTGAAGTCCGGGTCGAACTCCCAAGCCTTGAGTTGACGGCAAGCGGTTTCCAGCACCCACAGGCCGATCGGAACAATCAGCCCGGTTTCCTCCGCCAGAGGAATGAATTGGGCAGGGGAAACCATGCCCCGTTCCGGATGCTGCCAGCGCAACAATGCCTCGGCGCCAAAAATCGCGCCGATATTATCGGCCTGCATCTGGTAGTAAAGCCTGAATTGGTTTTCCGGCAAGGCGCGACGCAGCTCCGCTTCAAGCGCTATCCGGCTCTCCATGGCAGCGTGGGTGGCGGGATCGAAAAAGCGGATAGCATTGCGCCCGGATCGTTTGGCTTGATACATGGCCGTGTCGGCGCGCTTGAGCAATTCGTCTGCCGTGAGTTCATGATCGAGAAATAAGCTAATGCCGATACTCGATGAACTATGGTATCCGTGTCCCTGCAAGTCGAAAGGCTGGCCAATGGCCGCACGGATTTTCTCGGCGACAGTCTCGGCATGCACCGCGGCCTCTTCGGCCGCCGCACTGAGTTCATCCAGAATGACCAGGAATTCATCGCCGCCCAGCCGCGAAACGGTATCGTCGGCGCGCACGCAGGCTTTCATCCGGGCGGCGATCTCAATCAGCAGCAGGTCACCGATATGATGCCCCTTGGTATCGTTCAACTCCTTGAAATTATCCAGATCGATAAACAGGATTGCGCCGTGGTTATGATTCCGCGCACTGGAAGCCAAAGCCTGCTGTAACCTGTCCTGCATCAGGCGGCGATTGGGCAGATCCGTAAGCGGATCATAAAACGCCAGATTATGGATAGTTTCCTCGGCCTGTTTTTTCTGGGAAATATCCGAAAACGTGGCGACATAGTGAGTGACCTGCTCACCCTCAACGGCTGCGGCGATAATGCTGAGCCATTGGGGATACACCTCCCCATTCTTGCGACGGTTCAGGATTTCCCCTTGCCAGCACTTGTCGCTGCTCAGACTCTCCCACATCGCCCGATAGAACTGGGCGCTCTGGCGGCCGGACTTAAGCAGGCGGCCGGGAGTCTGGCCGATAGCCTCCTCGGCGGCATATCCGGTAATCCGGGTGAAGGCCTGGTTGACCTTTAGAATAACCTGGTTGGCATCGGTGATGGCTATGGCTTCCAGAGATTCCAGCGCAATTGCGGCGATACGCAGATCCGCTTCCGCTTGCTTACGTGCGGAGATGTCGCGGACAACGGCCTGGAGAACCGTCTTGCCGTCCAGTTCCATGGCGCTGAGCAGCACATCGGCGGGAAAACTCTCTCCGGTGTCGGCTCGCTTATGCATCCACTCGAAGTGATTTGTGCCTTTCTCCATTGCCTCGGCGATCCGCCGGGCGGCCAACGTCATCGAGTCCGTGCTGCAAGGCTGCTCCGGCGGCGATAAATCGGCCGGATGCTTTGAATAGAACTCTTCCGGTGTCGCACAACCAAAGATCGTCAGAGTCGCCTTATTACAGTCGAAAAAACCGTGTTCGTCCAACAGCATTATTGCATCGCCGGTCATATCGTAGAGTGTGCGAAATTTTGTCTCCGAACGGCGCACCGCCTCATCCGCCTGCTTTTGCTCGGTGATGTCGCGCCCAAAGGCGAATGCACCGACAACGCCTCCGTCACCGCCGTGTTCGGCAACAAACTGAATATGATGGATACGCCGGTCGCCGCCAGGGCTTGACACCATAACCTCCACGTTTTGCGATTCACCGGTACAGATTACCTGTTGCAGCTTCGCCTGATAATTTTCTATGCCTATGCATCCATCGAATCCGCTTTCCATAGGCGTCTTGCCGATCAGCGATTCGGGCGCAACATCCACAGTTCTCTCCAGCATACGGTTAACATAAACTGCGCGGCAATCCTGATCGTAGCGAATGATGTTGTCCGGGGAACTTTCCACCAGGGAACTGAGTTCACGCTCACGTCCGGCGACGGAAATACGCAGTATCACGTTCTCGCACAGGGTGCGATAACTGCGTTGCGCGACCATGTCGGTGAGCAGCAGAAATAGCGCAATCATCACGCTCATCGCGGCCTGGATTTCTGTACCCTCAAATAACAAGCGCACAATCACGGTTGCCAGCGCAGGCAATGTGAATGCCAGTAAGGACACCCTGTCAATTGACAGCGTAGTAATGGCGGCAGACGCCATGCCCCCCAGCGCAAAAGTCAGAAATACCTGATGCGGAAGATCATGCGGGGGAAACATCAATAGACTTGCCAGTCCCCACACCATACCAATAGCTGTGATACTGATGCGGAAACGCCGTAACCAGACGCTATCATCACCCGGCGCGGCGCGGCGATGCGCGGCAAACAGCAGCATGCGCACGCCCAGCGTAACCATCAGAACCGCCAGCCAAACGATCACCGCAGGCGCGGCTATTGCGCCCCACTGCATAACCGCAAGAATAAATGCTATCAGCACATTCCCGACTACCGCCGTTGGCGTGTTCGCGTAAAGCGTTCGTACCTGCTCAGCGCGAATCGCGGCCGCCTCCTCGGCGGCAGATATGTTTATAGAGACTTGCATATAAATTTACGCTAATCGGACATGATGATTGAGTTGAACAAAAAACATCGACTGCGTTATCGAAAGAAACAAGGACGACCTAGAGCGACGGATTACTTTCAGCATGGCTTGTGTGATGGAGTCCCAACACCGACCGGCTCATCTTTCATTCAACCGGTCTCCGGCAGGTAGCATGTTATTCTCCTTTTATTTAAGTATCGTGTCCAGCAGCGCCAAAAACTTCGGAATATCCAGCGGCTTGGTCAAATAATCGGTAAAGCCGGCGGCCAAACCTTTTTTTATGTCCCTTTCCATCGCGTTGGCGGAAATGGCGATCACCGGAATATCGCAAGTAACGGGGTCCTCCTGTAAGCGGCGCAAAGCTTCAAATCCGTTCATGCCCGGCAGATTGATGTCGAGTAAAATAAGATCGGGATGATGCGCTGCAGCGACGCCCAGCCCCTGCTCGGCGGTATGGGCGTCGAGCAGCAACAAACTGGTATGCGTGGAAATAACTTTCCGCACCAGACGCAAATTCGCGGGATTATCTTCGATATAAAGCACTGTATGCGCTTTGACATAGCTGTTCTGCATGCCTCCAACGGTAGCGGAACCTGCCGGCGGATAAACTTCAGCCTCCGCTGCAGGCAGCTCAATCCAGAAAGTGCTGCCTGCACCGGCAACGCTTTCCACTCCGATACTGCCGCCCATCGCCTCGACCAGACGTTTGGAAAGCGCCAGCCCGATGCCGCTGCCCTCAATGCCGTCATAGGCCGATTCTATACGCTCGAAAGGTTTAAACAGGCGTAATAAGGCATCGGCCGGAATGCCCCGTCCGCTGTCGCGCACTGCAATCCTGACCCTATCCTCTGCTGCGGATTGACAGCTAATCAGAACGCTGCCTTTATCGCGGTTATATTTGACGGCATTGGACAACAGATTAAGCAATATCTGCCGCAACCGCAGCCGGTCGGCCTGCACCGTGCCAATGCCGTCCACATCCAGCTTCAATTCAATCTGACGCCCAACAGTCAACGGCTGCAACAATGCCGTGCATTCCCCGATCAGCGACGGCACTTCTACCGGCTCCAGCGACAGCTCAACCCGCCCGGTCTCGATGCGCGCCAAATCCAGCACCTCGTTGATCAATTCCAACAGATGCTGCCCGGCATGGAGAATCTCATTGATATTGTCAGCCTGATCGGGAGTGAGCGGTGTTTCCCGGTCGGTTTCCAGCAATTGCGCAAACCCCATAATGGCGTTCATCGGCGTGCGCAGTTCGTGACTCATCCGCGATAAAAACTCAGATTTGGCGCTATTGGCCCGGTCGGCTTCTTCCTTCGCCTTGAGCAGCAACTCGGTACGCTGCTGTACGCGCTGCTCAAGCTCATCATTAAGGCATTTAAGCGCCAGCTCGGCGCATTTAAGTTCAGTCACATCCTGCACCGTACCCACCGACCTAATCGGCTTGCCGTCAGCGCCGAAGTAGGATGCGCAGCGCTCGGTCACATACTTAACCCGCCCGTCCGGCATCAATAAACGGTGGGTAATCTGATACGGCTCGTGCGTTTGCAAAGACCGGCTGTAAGCCTCATTAACGGCATCGCGGTCTTCCGGATGTATGGCATTGAGAAATGCCTGATAGGTCGCGCCGAACTGATTCTTGTCGATTTCAATCAGCTGGTAAATCTCATCTGACCAGACCAATATGCCGTTGCTTGAATCCAGCTCCCAGCTTCCTACCTGGGCAATATGCTGCGCCTCATTCAACTGTTCCATAGCGAACCGTATATCGGCTGTACGTTGCTCGACCTGCCGCTCAAGATGCGTATGCTGAAATTGCAAATGTTCCGCCATGGTATTAAAGGAAACAGCCAATTGCTGAAACTCATCACACCCGACCAGCGGGGCGCGGTGATTTAAGTCCCCTCCTGCAATCCGTTCCGTGGCTATTATCAACTGCCGGATCGGCGCTACCAGAGTTCGGCCAATCAGTAACGCCACCATGCCCGCAACCAGGAACAGAAAACCCAGTGCGACCAGACTGAATTTCTGTAACCGGTAAAGCGGCGCGAACGCCTCAGCGGCATCCATCTTCACCACCATGCCCCAGCGCAACACGGGCAGGTAGCGCCAAGCGCCGATCATCTCGACACCCGCATAGTCACGGGTAATACCTTTATCATGTCCGCCGGTAAGAGCGGATCGCATGGGCACGGCTACCTTGTCCAGCGGAATACGATAGCGGAAGGCCGCCTCTTGAATATGCCGCAAAGCGCTGACATAAAGCACCTCATTACCGTCGAGTTGCGCTAATACCGTTTCGCCTGTCTTGCCCAAGCCGATACTGTCGCCGGCGACTGCGGTAAGTTTGTCCAGATCCATTTGTAAAGCAAGAGTGCCGATCACCTTGCCGGCCTTAAATATGGGAGAGACGATAAAAATGGCCGGCTTTCCGGCGGATGGCGCATAGGGCCTGGCCTGCGTAATTTGTATGTCCAGCAAAGCGATGGCTTCGCGGTGCGCTTTGGCCAAGGTTGTATCGCGATAAGGCCCGGTATTGAGATTACTGCCGAAATCGGACTCATGCAGGATAGAAAACACCACATTGCCGGCCGTATCGATCAGCAACAAGTCGTAGTAATGCATGCTCTCGAACAGGGCGCTGACATAACCGCGATAAACGTGTTCCCCGGCTTCGTAGCGCGGCGAGGCTATGCCTTCGTTAGCCTGAAGAACCGAGTGAGCCTGCAGGGTTTCGAGAACGGCTAGCGATTGCGCCAGCAACCGGCTGTCGGCCAGACGCTCGTTAATATAGGTGTTAATCCGATCCGACTTTGTGTCGGCTAGGGACGACAAATTATCCAGCGCGGACTGTTGCAGGGTGCTCTCAAAGGCCTCGACGTAAAGCCAAGCCAGCCCTGCCAGCGGCAATGGCGAGAGCAGCAGGAAACCCAGCATCAGGCGCGGAATAATTTTACCGAAAATCATGGCCGGCCTCGATCCAGGAGAACCCGCCATTCGTCGCGGCTGCGATAGTCGGGCCAAGGAGACGGCCGTAATGGCGCACCGGAGGCAAACACCTGATCGAACTGTCCGTCGGGACGCGCTTTACCCACCCGCATCATCTTCCATAAATGACGGGTGTCCGCATCTACCGCCGCTATCCCGGAAGGGCTCCTGATACTCTGCCGCATCAGAGAAGAATCGACCCGGACAGTCTCACTGGAATTCACATCCCGCACCGCCTGCGCCCACAGCTTCACGCCCACGTAAGCGGCCTCAACCGGGTCGCCGATGACACGGTCGGCGCCAAATCGAGCCCGATACGCAGTCACAAAACGATAATTATCTTCCCCCGGCAAAGACTGGAAGTAGCTCCAGACTCCGTAATGCCGGGTAAGTTGCCCGCCGTTCCAAGCCTGCATCCCCCCTTCGTCAACGCTAAAAGAGATTAACGGCAAAGTGCTCAGTCCGGCCTTGGCCAGAACAGAAAAAAACGCGGCATTGCTGTCGCCGTTGAGGGTGTTAAGCACCACATCGGGCTTTTCCCTGGCGATATTTTCAACGATGGCTTCCACCTCGACGCTCCCCAAAGGCAGATACCGTTCGCCGAGAACTTTACCCCCTGAGGCGTTGACCAGGTCGCCAATGATGATATTAGCCGTGCGGGGAAAAACATAATCCGAGCCGACCAGATAAACACGCTGCCCGAATTTATGCATGGCCCAGCGGGTGCCCGGCACAATCTGCTGGTTAGGCGCAGAGCCTGTGTACAAAATATTGGCCGATTGTTCCATGCCTTCATACTGCATGGGATAAAACAACAGATGCCGGTGTTTTTCGACTACCGGTTTTACCGCCTTCCGGCAGGCGGATGTCCAGCAACCGAACAAGACGCTGACCTGCTCTTTTTCGATCAATCGTTGGGCTTCTTCGGCAAACAGCTCCGGGTCCGACTTGCCGTCGGCCACCACCATTTCCACGGTTTGACCGAGTAATCCGCCCTGTTCATTGATTTCTTCCACCGCCAGGCGCACCGCATCCACCAAAGGCTTCTCGCTGACCGCCATAGTGCCGGTCAGAGAATGCAATACGCCGATTTTGATGGGGACTTTTGCAACCGGGTAATACCGCCCGGCCATGACCACGGCAATAATCAGGATGCCTGTCAGCGCCGGCGCTGCAATAAATCTATGATGCTTTTTGACAATCATTAGGGAAGCAGCCGGTCTACGGCCTCAAGAAAATGCATAACATCAATAGGCTTGGTAATGTAGTCATTAAAACCCGCCGCCATGCCCCGTTCAATATCGCGAGGCGTGGCGTTCGCGCTGATAGCAATCACCGGCGTCTGTTTTACCGAATCCAGGGATCGCAATATACTTAACACCTGATAGCCGTCCATGCCCGGCAGATTAATATCCAATAGAATCAGATCAGGATGACGCGCCGAGATCAGCTCCAGCCCTAGTTCCGGAGTATACGCCGTAATCAACTGCAATTGCGGATTCCTGCCTAGAATCTGAGTGACCAGCCTGAGGTTAGCCGGGTTGTCCTCGATATAAAGCACTGTATACCGCCGCTCGCCGCCAACCGTTGTCTCAGCCGCCATTGCCTGTTTCAGGTCAATATCTCCAGCGCCCGGCTCCGAAGCAACTTCCGGCAATTCGATCCAGAAGGTGCTGCCCTGCCCCTCCTTGCTCTCCACACCGATAGCGCCTCCCATCATTTCTATAAGCCGGCTACAAATGGTCAAACCGATGCCGGTGCCTTCAATAGCGGTGTCTTCGGCGCCCAAACGCGAAAACGGCTGAAAAAGCTCCTGTTGCCGAGATGCCGGAATACCGTAGCCGGTATCTGATACCGCCACCCGCACAAGGCCCTTCTGCACAGCAGCCTGAACCGATACCGCTCCCTGCGGACGGTTATATTTGATCGCATTGGAAAGCAGATTTAACAACACTTGTTTCAGCCGGGTGCGGTCGGCGCATACCGCATAATTCCCGATTGCCGAATCGTTTATGGCGATGCCCTGCACTTGGGCTATAGGCCTGACCAGCGTCAGGCATTCCCTTATGAGCTCAGCGCAAGGCAACGCTTCCAGCGACAGATTGACCTTGCCTGACTCGATCTTGGCCAGGTCCAGCACTTCGTTGATCAGCTCCAGCAAATGGCGACCGGCTTTAAGTATCTCGTTTACACAGTCCACTTGCTCTTCATTGAGCATGTCATCAATTTCCAGCAGCTGCCCAAAACCCAGAATGGCGTTCATCGGCGTGCGCAGTTCATGCGACATGCTGGACAAAAACTCGGACTTGGCGCTATTGGCGCGCTCGGCATCATCTCTGGCAGAGATGATGTCCCGCTCGTATTGTTTGCGTTCGCTAATATCGCGCAGGATGCCGACAAAATTTTTGGCGTTGTCTATTTCCATCGCTGTAATCGTCAACCCCATCAAGAAAACCGTACCGTCCTTATGCTGCCCCGGCAGCTCAACCTGTTTACCGATAATACCGGCCGGTTGCCCGGCCATGTGCCGGGCAAGATACTGGTCGTGTTCGCTGCGATAAGGTTCAGGCATTAACAGCTTAACATTGCTGTTGATAACCTCGGCGGCGCTATATCCGAACAGTCTTTCCGCAGCGGGATTAAAAGAGCGGATTGCGCCGACAGAATCGATAGTTATGACACCGTCCGCCACATTTTCGATGATATGCTTGAAGATAACCAGCTTAGCCTGCTGCTCCAAACTTTTAAGTTCGACCAATTTGCGATCGGTGATGTCCTGCACCACGCCGAGCATATTCAGCGGTGCGCCGTCCTTATCGCGCACCACATCGCCGCGCTCCAGCAACCAGCGAATTGTGCCGCCCGGCCATACGCAGCGAAACTCGATATTGAATTCAGCACCCTGCTGCAAACAGGCATCGATCGCTACACTCACAAGTTGCCGGTCCTCCGGGTGAACATTATTAAAGTAATTCTTGTAGTAGTTATGCTGAGTAATATCAGGGTAGCCGAACAATGAAGCAATACGCTCGGAACAGAACAGTTCTCCCGTCTGAATGTTCCAATCCCAGGTGCCGATATTGGCGTAGAGCTGACTGCGGCGCAGACGCTCTTCGCTTTTTCGCAGCGCGTCACCGGCCTCGCGCCGCTCGGTCACATCATCGGAGATGCCTATGAAATGGGTCAGTCGCCCCTGCTCGTCATGCACCGGCGCAATGCGCAAGTCATTCCAGTATGGGGTGCCATCCTTGCGATAGTTATGGAGCAAAGCCTCGCCTGCACAGCCTTCGCGCAGCACCGCACGAATTTTATCCAAGCCCGGTTGATCAATTTCTTTTCCGTGTAAAAAACGGGCGTTACGGCCAACCGCTTCATCACGGCTATAGCCGGTAACGCGCTCAAAAGCAGGATTGACGTAAATCAGCGGCATTATGGATTGACCGGCATCGGCTATAAGGACGCAACTGCTGCTGGCATCAATAGCCCGCTCCATAATGCGCAAGCGCAGCTCGGTTTCCTTGATGTGGCTTATATCGGTGCGAATCGAAACATATTGATAAGGCCGCCCGGTATCATCCAAAAAAGGGACAATACTGGTTTCAACCCAATACAGGCTGCCGTCTTTGCGCCGGTTGCAAACCTCGCCCCGCCAGATATTGCCGCGCGCAATGGTGCGCCACATATCGCGGTAAAATTCGGCTAAGTGTTCGCTCGATTTGACGATGCGATGATTTTGGCCCAGCAGTTCATTCCGGCTGTAACCGCTGATCTCACAAAACCGGTCGTTAACATAAATAATGATGCCGGCCGCATCCGCCGCACTGACAATCGCATGGGCATCAAGCGCCTGCTGCTGACGTTCCCGCTCGTAAAGCGCGGCACGCAGCGACTCTGCCTGCTCCCGTGACTGGCGGAACCGCCGGGCGTGCAAAGCCACCGTCGCAACCAGGTGACGCGGATCGACCGGTTCGGTCAGAAAATGGTCGCCACCGCTGTTCAGCGCCAGCAATTGCGGGGACACACAGGTTTCCGCAGACAGATAAATAATCGGCGTCTGCGCATACCGTTGATCGTCCCGAAGAATGGTCGCCAGTTCCGGGCCGGAACATTCAGGCATAACCATATCCAGCACCAATACCTCGACAGCGAAATCTTCCAGTATTTCAGGAACCTGAAAGGGATCGCCCGTTTCCAGCACCGTCATGCCGGCTTGTCTCAAGATCAGGCCGTGAGCCGTCAGCTGATCGGGGTCGTCATCGACCAGCAACACTCGAAAAGGTTCGCCAGGAGCCAATGCCGCCGAATCGGCAACCGCTCGCAACAGAGCGGCAATATCCACCGGCTTGGTCAGATAACAGGTAGCTCCGGCCCGATAGGCGGCAAGCTTCGCAGCCATATCCTGCCGCACCGAAGTAAAGATAACCGGGAAGCTGTTAAGGTCCCGCTCTTTCAGATTTGCGATAACACGCGCCCCCGCATCGTCGCCTTCGGGAAACATCATGTCCATGATCACTGCGGCAGGCGGCTCGGATGCCAGGCTGGCGGCGCCAAAAGCAGCAAGTTCGTGAAACACGTCTACCCTGTAACCCGCCTGTTCGAGCATGGCTCGCAACCAGTCGGCCTGCTCCCGGTCGTCGTCCATTATGACGATGCGGGGAACCTCGTTCCGTCGCTCCAGTGTCTGCGGAACTAAACTGTAACCCGGTTTGACTGTTTGCGCTTCCAGATGCGCCAACGCCTTGCGCATGGCATCCAGCGCTTGTTCATCCAATATCCCGTCAGCGGGTATCGCTGCGACGATCTGTTCCAAATTGCGCGCCGCTTCGGAAACCGGTATCAGCCGGTGGCCCCCCGCAGAACCGGCCAGGCTATGTGCTGCGCGCTGCAATGTCTGCAGCGATTCGGGCCGACCGCATTCAAGATCCGCCAGCAGGGTTTTAAGCGTATCTAACCGATCCGGCAGACGCGCAATAAAATCTTCCCGCATTTTTTGGGAAAGAGTGGCCTGAATATCATTGTCCATAATCGGATCTTGTTAGTGGGTGATCGATAATTTTAGGCTAAAGGCTAAAAAATTTCGCCTTTCGTCCTCTAATTACTGCAACCGGCCAGCACATCGCCTGCGCAACGGGCGGGCGCGGACACAAGTTCCGCATCGCGTTTGATCGTGGTGTTGATATCCAGATAAGCCACGCCGGGGCTGAATTGCTGCTGATAAGGATGACCGGAATGTCTTTATTACGGCGGCCTAATTCCCGTGGCGGCTCCACCAATAGCACTGACGCACAACCCGGCATGCTGGAGATGCGCAATTACCCAAATCCTGCCCGATAGCCGTTGCCATAACGCCGTCCCGCTCCGGAGTTTCTGCAACTCGGCGCAGCAAGTCCACATAACTCAGGGCATGGCTCACCGCCAACGGGTCAATGCGCTGAGAACACTGCTTAACAGGTCGACGGATTGGTCGCTGGTCATACTTCATCCTCCGGCTCGGAAAACCGGTTACGTATTTTGAGGATTTCCGGCAGCTGCTTCAGGAACACCACAACCAGATCAGGATCGAAATGTGTGCCGCGATTTTCCTTGATCAGGTCAATAGCAGCCTCAACCGTCCAGGCTTTTTTATAGGGCCGTTCCGAGGTCAATGCATCGAATACATCAGCCAGCGCCGCGATGCGCCCGGACAGCGGGATCGCCTCGCCGGACAGGCCGTAAGGGTAGCCGCTGCCGTCCCATTTCTCGTGATGGGTCAGCGCAATTTCGCTTGCGCACCGCATCAAATCGGAATCATCGCCTTCGAGAATGTTGGCGCCGATGACCGAGTGGGTTTTCATGATTTCCCATTCTTCGGGTTCGAACTTTCCGGGCTTGAGCAGGATGTGATCCGGGATGCCGATCTTGCCGATGTCGTGCATGGGGCTGGCATGCAGCATTAATTCGCAATCGGCCTTGCTCCAGCCGATGGATTTTGCCAACAAGGCGGAAATATGACTCATGCGCAGAATGTGGTTGCCGGTTTCGTTATCGCGATATTCAGCGGCGCGGCCCAATCGTTGCACCACCTGCAGCCGGGTGCGGCGCAACTCGTCGGTACGCACCTGCACCATTTCATCCAGCATGTCTTTCTGGTCATAAACCAGGCGATGCGCCAAATGTGCGTCGAGCATGTTGCGCACCCGCGCCAACAGTTCATTGCGATCAAAAGGCTTGGTGATGAAATCGCGCGCACCTGCATTGAGGGCGCGCAACAAAAAATCCTGGCCATGCTGCGCGGTAAGCACCACCACGGGCGGAAGCAGCGGATCGTCAAGCGACTTGAGCTGTTCCATCACTCCGAAGCCGTCCAGATGAGGCATATTGATGTCCAGCAAAATCAGGTCGGTGCATTGCTGCATGTAGACATCCATCACCTGCCTTGGGTCCTGTATCAATACCAGATTCCTGTATCCCTGGGCAGACAGCATTTTATCCAGCAGCTTCAGATTTACCGGCTCGTCATCCACAATGAGAATTCGGGCGGACTCTTTCTTGTATGCAGTGTTTATCTTCATATTTTTTATTTTATAAGTCTGCCGTGATTGTAGATCAACGCTTCGGTTTTACAAACTTTACCGATTTTGGCCATTCTCGCAAGGCCGGTTACGGCTGTATCCCCAGGCCTGCGTTTTCAACGCCTCAACCTGGCGGCCATGAACTTGCGCAATTCCTCCAAGAGCAGCATCGCCAAGGCGAAGGGCAATGTGAACAGCCATACTTCAGGTGCAATCGGCAGGGTGCCGAAGACCAGGTTGCCCCAGGCGGTATAGTCGATAATCAAAATCAGCGTAATTTCCAGCGCAATACCCCAGAGTATGATGCGGTTGTCGAACAGGCTTACGCCGAACACACTGCGTCCCGGTGTTTTACAGAGGAATACATTGACTATCTGCGTGACGATAATGGCGCTCAGGCAGGCGGTAGTAGCCTGAAGATACAAGGGGTCGCGACTTGGCAAACTCTCGCCCCAACGCCAATCGCCGCTGTGCAGTACAAAAAAGTAGGCCGCCATCGCGACAACCGCTTCCAGCATGCCCAAGAAAACATAAGCGCGCACCAGCAAACGCCAATCGAGCAGCCGCTCGTTCCGCGGACGCGGCGGCCGGCTCATGCTGCCGGGCTCGGGCTTGGCGGCGCCGAGACCCAGAGCCGGCAGCATGTCCGTTCCCAAATCAACCGCCAGGATCTGGATGATGGTCAAGGGCAAAGGTATCTTGAACAGGGCGAAGGCCAGATAAGGAATAACTTCCGGAATATTGGAAGTGAGGATATAAGCGAGAAACCTGCGGATGTTCTCATAAACGGCGCGTCCTTCCTCAATGGCGGCGATGATACTGGCGAAATTATCGTCCAGCAGAATCATATCGGCGGCTTCCTTGGCGACATCCGTTCCGCTGATGCCCATCGCGATGCCGATGTCCGCCAGTTTCAGCGCCGGAGCGTCGTTCACGCCGTCGCCGGTGACCGCAACGACATGTTTTTTCTTTTTCAGCGCGGCGACAATGCGCATTTTCTGATCCGCGCCGACTCGGGCAAAGATGATGTCCGGCGCACTCAGCGCCAGACGCAGCTGGGTTTCCGACAGCTTGTACAACTGTTCGCCGGTGATAACGGCCGGATTATCCGTTTGGATCTGGCCGATCTGCCTGCCGATAGCCAACGCGGTATGCGGATGATCGCCGGTCACCATGATGACTTTGATGCCCGCCTCCCTGCATTTGCGCATCGCTTCCGGCACCTCCGCCCTGGGCGGATCTTCCAGCCCGACCAGCGCGCACAGAACCAGGTCTTGCTCCTGCGCTTCGCTGTTATGTTCATCTTCGAGCTCTCGCCAGGCAAACGCCAGCACCCGCAAGCCCTTGCTCGCCATCTGTTCCTGGGCGCGAATGAAATCCTGCCGTATTTCCTCCGTGAGCGGCGTTATTTCCTTGCCGGTTTGCACCTGTTTGCATAACGGCAACAGCATTTCCAATGCACCCTTGCAATAAAGCACCACGCCGTTAGGCGTCTGATGGATCGTGGACAGCCGTTTGCGGTCGGTATCGAACGGCACTTCGTTGATCTTGGGATAAGCGCAAACCTCGCCCAGACAGGTCTTTGCCATCCGCACCAGCGCGATTTCCATGGGATCGCCCAAGGTCTGCCACTTTCCGGCAACCATGGTTTCTTTCAGATTATGGCAGAGCAACGCATTCTCGAAAAAACGCCGATAGATCTGCGCCAATTGCGGCTCCTTCTGCACCGCCCTGGTCGCGAGCGTTTGCCCGCCCAGATAAAGCTCGCTCACCGCCATGCGGTTTTCGGTCAACGTGCCGGTCTTGTCGGTGCAGATCACCGTCGCCGAACCCAGCGCCTCCACGGAGGGCATGTGCCGAATCAGCGCATTGCGCTTGGCCATGCGCTGGGTCGCCATCGCCAGCGACAAGGTGACCGTCGGCAATAAGCCTTCCGGTACGTTGGCGACGATAATGCCGATCGCGAAGATGAAGTTGTCCCAGAACGACAGGCCCATGCCGTGTCCGATAAAGAAAAACACCACGCCCAGCATAAGCGCGAGCACGGCGATAAGACGGCTTAGACGCGCGATTTCCAGTTGCAATGGCGAAACGGTTTTAACGGCGGTTTGGGTTAAACGGGCAATCTTGCCGAATTCCGTATGCATCCCGGTCGCGAACACCACCGCCCGGCCCTCGCCCGACACCACCGATGTCCCGGCCAACAGCGTGTTGCGGCTATGCTCCAGACTCTCTTCCGCAGAAAGTTCCGCATCTCTCGCCTGGGGCCGCGATTCGCCGGTGACGGTGGCGTTATTGACGCGCAGGGAAAAAGTTTCGAGCAGGCGGCAGTCCGCCGGCACATTATCGCCCTCCTGCAGCAGGATAACATCGCCGGGCACCAGATCGGCGGCCAAAATCAGCCCGGCCTCGCCATCCCGGAGCACCTTGACATAACAAGGCAGCAGCTTTTGCAGAGCGGAAATAGCGCGTTCGGCGCGGTACCGTTGCCAGAACGAGAACAGGCCGTTGATCAGAATAACGCCGAGCACCGCATAACCCAATGTCGCCATGCCGCCGCCCGGTTGCCTGGCTTCGGCGAAGAACGCAAGACCTGCCGCCAGCCACAGTATCAGCGCGAAGAAGTGGGTAAATTCCTTGATGAAACGGAATGTCAGCGATTCGCCCCGCACCTCCTCTACCCGGTTCGGCCCGTACTCGTCCAAGCGGCATTCGACCTCGGCCTGCGACAATCCGTCATAGCTGCTGTTGAGGCTTGCAAGCGCCTCGTCGACAGTGAATTGGTGTATTTTCATGGCGACCCCTGCTTACCCGGCTTTAGCAAACATCCGCTTATCGGTTTAAAATACCACGAGTTTGACGATTCTTTCATAAGTTGAAATGCCAAGTATTGTATTATTCCAATTTTTATAAAATTTCAGGAGTCGGTATGAACAGCTACCAGCAAAGCAAAAAAGCCAGATACATCGTTTCGGTGGTTTATCTTTTGATAATGGCGGTGGTTATGGGCGGAACTTATCTGTCGCAACAGCAAAAAGCTGAGGCTGCGAAAGTATCGCAAGATTCGGCCAGTCATTACTGATGCTCGACAAAGCATTCGCCGATCATTTTGCGGCTGACTGGATTGACTCGTGGAATAAACGCGATATTGATCACATTTTGTCGCATTACGCCGACGATTTTGAAATGTCCTCACCTGTAATCATCGCGGTGGCAGGTGTTCCGTCAGGAATATTAAAAGGCAAGGAAAAAGTTGGCGCTTATTGGGCTAAAGCCCTTCAACTGGCTCCTGAGCTTCATTTTGAGCTGCTTACCACGCTGGTCGGCGTAAACAGCATAACCCTTTACTATCAAGGCGTTCGCGGCTTATCGGTAGAAGTATTTCATTTCAATCAAGACGGAAAGGTTTCAAAAGCGTATGCCCATTATAGCCAATCCTCTAGCTCATCCCTGCCCCGCTGAACGCCTGTTATAGACTAAAACCCCGTAGCTGAGCGCTTGCCCGGATAATTGCACAACGCCCTGATTCATCATTTTGTAACAAATGTGATTTATCCTGACTGCATTTTCAGTATCAAGGCGAGTCAATGTTAGATCAATCGTTATTAAATCAATCGAGAGCGGGGCTATCCGAAATTGAGGCGGAGTATATTGCCAGCAGTCTGCTGCGTGTCTGTCCTCCTGTATCGCCGGAACAAACTAATCTTCAAGTCACCCAGTTATTGAATGAGCATCCTGACCTGATTTCTATTGCTGTCGTAGAAGGTAACAAGCCGATTGGTCTAATTACCCGTAATGTTTTTATGGAAGGTATGGCCAAACCCTTCCACCATGACTTATTCGACCGGAAAAGCTGCATTGCTTTCATGGACAAAGAGCCGCTTATTGTCGATCAAAACATGAGCATTCAAACGCTCAGCTTCAAGGTGTTGGGCTCCGGCCGTAAAACGCTGAACGACGGGTTTATTATTACCGACGAAAACGGCGATTATCTGGGTCTCGGTAGCGGCGAGGATTTAGTCAGAGTGGTTTCTTTTTTACAGGCTGAAAAAAACCGGCTGGTAACGGAAAGCATTAACTACGCAAGCGTCATCCAGAAATCCTTCCTGCGTTCATCAAGAGAAAGCATGGCCGCAGTGTTGCAGGACTATTTCATGCACTGGGAACCTCGGGACAAAGTAGGCGGCGATTATTATTTCTGCAAAAAATTCGATGACGGTTTCTTTCTCGCGTTGATCGACTGCACCGGGCATGGCGTTCCCGGCGCGTTTATGACACTTATCATGGCTTCTTTTCTCGATCATATCCTGCACGAAGATAACCGTCACGACCCTGCCGGCGCACTGGCGATAATGAATAAAAAAGTCAAGACGGCGCTTGGACAGATAAGCGAATCCGGCAATGACGACTTTGATATAGACAGGTTTTCTACAAAACAGAGCGGTCAATCCGATGACGGCATGGACACGGCTTTCTGCTGGATCAATACGCAAAACAGCACACTGACTTATGCAGGCGCCAAAACCTCCTTATTTTATATAGACAACGCATCATCCGAGGTCCATTTACTCGACCCGGACCGCAAAGGCGTAGGCTATGTTGACACGCCGATAGATTTTCAATGGACCAATCAACAACTCGCGTTGACCAAAGGGATGTGCATCTATCTGACCACCGACGGCCTGATCGACCAGATTGGCGGAGCAAAAAAAATCGCTTTCGGCAAAAAGCGCTTTTCGGGGCTGCTTCAGGAGAATTATCTCAAGCCCATGCCTGAGCAGGAATCCATTATCATGCAAACTTATTATGACTATCAGGGGAAACAGAAGCGGCGCGACGATGTATGCCTGATGGGATTCAGATTTTAATTAACAGGAAAACTTTATGCTTATCGATGTGTTTAGCGTATTCCGTGAAGAGGCTGATACTAACGGGATTGTTTTTTATTACAGCGGTATCGTTTCACAAAATGTCATTAAAACCATGAGTGACTCTTTGAAACAAAACCTGCAACAACAGGATGAAAAAGGGGCCAGATCCCGGAAAGTATTCTCAACTTTTATTGAAATGATACAAAACGCGATGCATTACTCGCCGAGCGTACCGGGCGCTACTGATTCTACCGATACCAAGGAGGGCGCCATCCTGGTCAGCAAGAAAGAAGATAAATATTTTGTCATCTGCGCGAATTTTATTCAGAAGCAAAATGAAACACGCATACGCAATAAGCTTGATCCAATACTGGAAATGAGCGCTGACGAGATCAGACAAGCGTACCGCGCACAATTGAAAAATGATCAGCACAGCGAAGAAGATACGACAAGCAAAGGTGCGGGTCTTGGATTCTTAACACTGGCAAGAGATTCAGTCGAACCTATTGAATACGCTATCAGAGATGCAATAGGTTATGAAGACGAACTATCTTGCTTTTATCTTAAAGCAACTATTTAAGGAGTTATCATGACCGATATATACATTCCAGCCACTTCCGACACACCTGAAATCAACTTTAAATTTTCAAGCAACAAGCTGAGCATGGCCGGTGAAGCCTACCCTGAAAACGGCGTTGAGTTTTTTCGTCCTATTCTTAAGCAATTGCAAAGCCATTTAAAATCACTGAACGGCGATCCTGTTGAATTTAATTTTCAACTGACTTATTTCAACAGTGTCAGCACCAAAATCTTTTACAGCATGTTTGAATTGTTGAATGAATATGCCAAAAATCATCCAAACTGTGTTTTATTAAACTGGCATCATGATGAAGAGGACGACACGATCCTGGAATTAGGTCAGGATATTCAGGAAGACTTTACCTGGATCGATTTCAACGCGATCGTGTTAGCCTAACCATTCGGCCCACCGCGTATTATCCACACAACTAAACAACCATCAGCTAAAACCTGCTGGTTGTTTAGTTGATTTTCCATAAACCAACCAACAACATAAATCACCCCCCATTGGGTAACCGTCTACAGCTTGGCAGATGGCTATATTTGCCGCTTTCATTTGGATAGTCTTCAATATCAATGATGGGGGAGCCCCCCGACATCACCGGTTAGATTTGCCAATTGCGCTCATCGATCCCTCTTTCCCTGTCAAACGATTGTACGTGCGTTAACGTACAGACGACAGAAAGCTTCTGCAGTAAATTGGTTTCCTGATGAGGGAGCCATCTTCCCTAATAACCGCCGACTTTGCTGTTACCATCTCTTGTGCCGCCTGTCGGGTTTCACTAAATATCGCAGGAGAAGAACATCCGTGTCCACCCAAGTTGTCTCCACTAACAACCGTCTGCTGGCGGCCCTGCCCCGCAAAGATAGAGAACAGTTGCTCGCAAATTGCGAACAAATCGATCTCGTTTTTGCCGAGGTACTCTACCCCGCAGGAGACATAATTCCGTACGTTTACTTTCCGACTGGAAGCTTCGTTTCCTTGATGGCCCCCATCAATAGCAGCGAAAATTTGGAGGTTGGGCTGATCGGGAATGAAGGCATGTTCGGAATTAGCCTGATGCTGGGAGTCGATGTTGCGCCATTTCGCGCTCAGGTTCAGGGGGCAGGCTCTGCGCTGCGCATAACGGCGGCATCGTTTCTCCGTGAACTCGAACATAATCATGCGCTACAACTGCAGTTGCAACGCTACCTTTATGTGTCGATCAGCCAACTCGCGCAAAAGGCCGTCTGCACCCGATTCCATTTGGTGAAGGCGCGTCTTGCCCGCTGGCTGTTGATGGCTCAGGATCGGGCACACTCCAGCACGTTCCATGCCACGCACACACTGATGGCCTATTTACTGGGTGTACGGCGCGTCGGCATCACCAAAGCGGCTAATGCACTACAGAAGCAAAAGCTCATCGACTACCAACGTGGAGATATCGCGATTCTCGACCGTGTCGGTCTGGAAGCCGCTTCTTGCGGGTGTTATCGGATTAATAATGAAACCTACGAGCGTATTCTGGGTTAGGCGCCGGTTAGCACGATAATGGCTTCCCCCCGATGCCGCTTATCGGCGCACTATTACGGCTAACAGTCTGCACTTTACATATGTACTGAACCTTCCGACTTTCAATGGAAATTATTTATGAAACAATTACGCTATACATTGATCCTTCCATGTTTTCTATTCAGCCTGCATGTGTTTGCAGATGAATATCCACTCAACCCGCAAACACAAGGCGATGTTGCATTCGTAAGCGGCGGCATTGGTGAGAGCGAACGTAATGCCATGAAAACCATTAAAGGCGATTACAATTTAAACCTGTTGTTTGCCGCTAAAGGATCGGGCGAATTTGCTGCCGACATAAATGTTCGAATTACTGATACAAAAGGCAACACACTTGTTGAAACCGTAACTGACGGCCCTTATCTTTTTGCCCGGCTTAAACCAGGCAATTACATCGTTACCGCTGAGAAAGACGGGAAAGTCATGCGCCGAAAGGCCAAGATAGGCAATAGACAGACAACCTCACTGTCATTCTACTGGCCTCAGGAGTAAAACTATTTGCTGCCGGCCTAAGGTCAGAAAACCTCGTTAATGGCGCGGCGTATGAACCAGCCGTATTCGCTTGGAAAAATCAGCCGCGTGATCGGCGGCCTGAGCCAAGCTGTTGATATAAGCCTGTCGCTGCAATTCTGATAAAGGAACCTGCTGCTCAAGTAACTGGGCTTGGATTCATCCGCCCTGATTGAGACACCTTGTCAGCCTATCCCGGCAGCGGCTTTATGTGTGACACCGTACAGACAACGTTCGACTCTTACAATATGGTTGATTCATTCGAGGTGAATATCATGAATACCGATCGAACCCGTACTGGCGTTTACTGATTTTAAATCTTACTTTTACAGGTACCAAGGTTTTCAACTTATTTCGTCGCCGTGTATTTGAACATCCTGGACGCCATTAGGCTAATGAGCCATAGCCTTATGTGAAGAGGTGATTCCAAGTATTAAATCCGCCAAAATAAACATGAGGGTAGCAAATGTCCACGTTAAAGAATCTTCCCGTGGAAACGGCATTTCACGCCAGCCTGCTTACGGATCTCGATATTTATTTGTTTAAGCAAGGCAGCGATTTTCGCCTGTATGAAAAATTGGGTTCACACGGCATTACAGTTGACGGCGTAAAAGGTACTCACTTTGCAGTATGGGCGCCCAATGCCTCCGCCGTTTCGGTCATCGGCGACTTCAATCATTGGGATGCAGCATTGAACGCACTGCATCTGCGCGCCGACGACTCGGGGATTTGGGAAGGGTTTATTGCCGATGTCACGGCCGGGGCAATCTATAAATATCGCATTGTTTCCCGCGACGGAAAAATAGCCGATAAGGGCGATCCGTTTGCTTTCTGCTGGGAAATGCCGCCGTTAACCGCTTCCCGTGTCTGGGAACTGGATTATGCCTGGAACGACGCTGCCTGGATGGCGCAGCGCGGAGAGAAAAACCGCCTGAACGCGCCTTGTTCCATTTACGAAGTGCATCTGGGTTCCTGGCGCCGTGTGCCGGAAGACGGCAACCGTTCCCTTACCTACCGCGAGATGGCGGAATGGCTGCCGAAGTATATCGCTGATATGAACTTCACCCACGTCGAGTTCATGCCGCTGACAGAACACCCTTTTTACGGCTCATGGGGCTACCAGACCGTCGGCTACTTTGCGCCCACGGCTCGTTACGGAACTCCACAGGATTTCATGTTTCTGTTGGACACCTTGCATCAGCACGGCATCGGCGTGATCATGGACTGGGTGCCGGCGCATTTTCCCGCCGATGCGCATGGCCTCGGACATTTTGACGGAACCTATCTGTTCGAACACGCTGACCCGCGCCAGGGCTATCAACCGGACTGGCATAGTTCTCTATTCAATTATGGTCGGCACGAAGTACGCGCATTTCTGACCAGCAGTGCATTATTCTGGCTTGATAAATATCATATTGACGGACTACGCATGGACGCCGTGTCGTCGATGCTCTATCTGGACTATGGCCGCAAAGAAGGAGAATGGATTCCCAACCGTAATGGCAGCAGGGAGAACCTGGATGCGATTACTTTCCTGCGCAACCTGAACGAGGCTATCTATCGCGATTACCCCGACACGCAGACTTTCGCTGAAGAATCGACTGCTTGGCCGATGGTCTCCCGTCCCAGCAATGTAGGCGGCCTGGGGTTTGGCCTGAAGTGGAATATGGGTTGGATGCATGACACGCTGGGATATTTTGCAGAAGATCCGCTTAACCGGAAATATCACCACGCACAGCTTATTTTCAGCATCTGGTATGCGTTCTCGGAGAACTTCGTGCTGCCTTTGTCGCACGACGAAGTGGTCTACGGCAAGGGTTCGTTGCTCGGAAAAATGCCCGGCGACGAATGGCAGCAGTTTGCCAATCTGCGTTTATTGTACGGCTATATGTGGGGGCATCCGGGCAAGAAGCTGTTGTTCATGGGTTGTGAATTCGGACAGAAACGCGAGTGGCAGCACGACGAGAGCCTGGAATGGGATGTACTGCAATATCGTAAGCACGCCGGATTGAAGCGCTGGGTCGAGGATCTCAACCGTTTTTACCGCAGTGAACCGGCACTCTATCAGCAAGACTTCAGCCGCGACGGCTTTCAATGGATGGATTGCAACTACGCGGAAAAAAGTGTGGTGAGCTTTGTGCG